>JBFYNT010000238.1:0-2517 GCA_041304225.1 Candidatus Aminicenantota bacterium | reverse complement strand
ACGTGTCCCAAATTGAACAACCAAAAAAAACACGGGACCAGGTCTTCGCGCCGCCAGGGAGAAATCGGCGTTTGTGAAGACCAGGTCCCTTCTGAGGATTACTTTTTGTCGATCGCGGTCTTGACCGCGTCGACGAGCTTCTTGACGAGCGTCTCGTCGGCTTTCCGGTCCTTCGGCGCGGCGATCTTGAAGCGGATCGTCCCGTCTTCGGCGTCGAACTTCTGCTCGGCGATGGTGTAGCCCTCGGGCAGGGCCTTCTTCAGCGCGGCGATCGAGCGCTCGAACACCGCCTTGCCGGCTTCGCCTTCATGGCCGGTGAAGATCATGGTGATGGCGCCGGGCTCCTTGTCGCCGGAAGCGACCACGACCTTGGCCTTGGCCATCTTGTCCTCTCCGTCCTTGCCCGCGACCCAGACGAAGTTCTGGCCCTCGACCTTGGCGCCGTCGGACCTCTTGAAGACGAACGTCCCCGGCTCGTGGTCGAACTTGTACGCGAACGAGCGGATTTTCTCTTCCTTCGCCTGGAGCTCGGCCTCGAGCTTCTTCAGCGACTCCTCGAGGGCCGTAAGGTCCATCTTCTTGGCCTTGATGGCCTGGACCTGCTCCTGCAGGGCCCGGACCTTCTGAAGGAACTCCTCGTCCCGGGCTGAGGAGAAGGCGAACGCGTGGCCGGCCGCCATGGGCTTCCCCTCCACCCAAACGGCTTCCTTGTCGCCTTCCTTGACGGTCCAGGCGAATTTGGGGTGGGCTTCGACGACTACGTGCACGGCCTCCTTGGCCGGTTCGCCCTCCTTGACGATCGTGACGACCTTGGCCTCTTCGCCGGGCTTGGCCGCGACCCAGGTCTCGCCTTCCTTCATGTCCTTCCGCATCTTGACGATGACCTGGCCGGGGGCGGCCTCGCCGGGCTCGGCGATCTCGACGGCCTTGCCGTCGACGATCTTGACGGCCCGGCCTTCGACGATCTTCGGGTCGCCTTCGCCGTAGAACACGATGGTCTTGCCCTCGTCGCCGATCGACCAGGACTGCCCTTCCTTCAGGACCTTGAGCGCGCCGCCCTTGATCTCTATGTGCAGCGGTTCGCCCTTGAGGACAAGCGGCTCCTTGCCCTCGGTGGTGAGGATGAGGACGTCGCCGCCCTTCTCACTTGTGATGGTCAGGGGCTTGTCGAGCTTGAGCTTTTTGACGACGTCGCCCTCGGTGATGACGATCTCGACGGGCACGCCTACGGCGCCCTTGGGGGTGATGACGATCGTCTTCTCTGCGGCTTTGGCCTTTTCCTTTTCCTTTTTCTTCTCCTGGACCGCGGCCTTCTCGGCCTTCGTCGAAGCGACGGCCGTCTCCTGAAGGACGGCGTCGAGGGACACGGCCGGGGGCAGCGCCGTCTCGGCGACGACCGTGACGGCTTCCTTGGCTTCCGGCGCGGCCGCCGGACGGGCCATCCCGACGAGGGACACCGCCGCGACCAGGGCCGCGGCCAGCATGATCTTGGTTTTCATCTTGACCTCCATGAGAACGATCTTTTGTTTGAGAATGGACGACAGGCGCTCCTGGAACGACGACCGGCCGAGGAGCCCGAGCAGGGCCGCCGACGGGTTCCAGCGGAAGCCGGCCGTCCTCCGGAAGGCCAGCAGGCTCGCCGCGTAGGCCGACGGCTTGATCCCCGCGCGAAGGACCAGCTCGTCGCAGGCCAGCTCCTGCGCCTTGAGGAGCTCGCGGTAGGCGATCCAGCAGAGCGGATTCCACCAGAACAGGGCCAGGCTCGTCCGGACGAGCAGCATGACCAGAAAATCCGCCCGCTTGATGTGGGACAGCTCGTGGAAGAGGGCCGAGGAGCGCTCGTCCTCGGACCAGCCGTCCGCCCCGTCCGGAAAGAGCACGACCGGGCGGCGCCAGCCCCAGGTGAGCGGCACGAGGACCTCGGGATGGGTTTTCAGGCGGACCGGGCGCCGCAGGGAGACCAGAGCGAGGAAGCGCTCGAGCAGGACTCGCCAGCCGGGACCGGCCAGGGCCGTCCCCTCGGACGTCAACCGGCGGGCCCCGCCCAGGCCGACGGCCAACCGGAGCAGGAGAATGAGCGCGCCCACGGGCCAGAGGACCGTGATGCCCAGATCGAGCGCGGCCGCGAGGGACCGTCCGTTACGCGCTGGCGCCGCGGGCGAGTCCCCGCCGCTGTCGCTCCGGGCGGCGATCGTCGAGAGGGGAGAGGGCTCGGTAGCTCCTGTCGCTTCCGGTCCTTCGGCCGGGAACAAGGCCATGGCTATCGATCCTCGCGTCGCGGTCCCCGCGATGCCCGCGGGATTGGGGGATCGTTCGCTCCGGACCCACACATACGACAGGGCCGAAGTCGCCGGGCGGCCGGCGCCGAGGGCCGGTTGGGACGCGGCCGCGGGGCTCGCCGGCAGAAGCGGCGTCCGCCAGCCGAAGGGGACGAGCGAGAGGAGCGGCAGGAGCAGCAGCCCGACGAGGGCGGACGAGAGGACGAAATGCCGGATCGCGGCCGGCCGGCGCTTGGCC
>JBFYNT010000237.1:0-20094 GCA_041304225.1 Candidatus Aminicenantota bacterium | reverse complement strand
GCCACGAGCGCCCGCCTGTCCCAGATCAAGTTCACCGAGGGCGTCACCAGCCTCAAGCTCCAGCTCAAGCTCTACCTGCCCAAGAACCCGGACGAGAAGGTCGTCCTCGACAAGCCCATGGAGTTCTTCGTCCTGGCCCTGGACAACGACCAGACCCAGAAGCTCCGCGCCGCCGAGGCGGCGGCCGGCGGGGCCGAGACGGTCGGGCTCGAGGCGATCGAGAGCCTCAAGGCCGGCTCGGTCAAGCTCGAGCTCATCCCCCGCGGCGTGCCCAAGGTCGAGGTCCAGGCCGTCAACCTCTATCACGAGATCAAGGTCGGCGACACCATCGCCATGGACGTGACCATCCGGAACACCGGCACCCGGAGGCTGAACAACGTCCGGGTGTTCTGCGACCTGCCGCTCAACTGGCGGGTCGAGATCGCGCCCGACCTCATCGCCACGCTCGAGCAGAACAAGGACGAGGTCGTCAAGATCAGGTTCCTGCCGCCCGACGGCGTCTCGGTCGGCGACTACGAGCCCAAGATCCGGACCGACGCCCTGGCCGACAACCGCCGCGTCGAGTCCGAGGACAAGATCGTCCGCATCCACATCACGTCGAAGGCCAATGTCATCGGGATCGGGGCGCTGGTCCTGCTCCTCGTCGGGCTCCTGGTCGGCATCGTCGTCTTCGGCATCAAGCTGACGAGAAGATAGGACAGGCGCGGAGCCAAGGAGAAGACCATGACCGACACGCGACCCATCCTGAAGGCCGACGACCTGTCCAAGCGCTACGAGGACGGCGTCCTGGCCCTCGACCACCTCAACCTGGAGGTCCGGCCGGGTGAGGTCTACTGCCTGCTCGGCGCCAACGGCGCCGGCAAGACGACGACCATCAACCTGTTCCTGGGCTTCATCCCGCCGACCACGGGGACCTGCGCCATCAAGGGGATCGACGTCAACAAGGACCCGCTCGAGGCCAAGAAATACGTCTCGTTCGTCTCCGAGAACGTCATGCTCTACGGCAACTTCACGGCCCGCCAGAACCTCGACTTTTTCGCCAAGCTCGGCGGCAAGACCGGCCTGGGCAAGGACGACTACTACCGGGTCATGCGCCGGGTCTCGCTCCAGGAGAAGGCCTTCGACCAGCGGGTCAAGAACTTCTCCAAGGGCATGCGGCAGAAGCTCGGCATCTCCATCGCCATCATCAAGGACGCCCCGGCCATTCTGCTCGACGAGCCGACCTCCGGGCTCGACCCCAAGGCCGCGACCGAGTTCCTGGAGATCATGGCCGAGCTCAAGACCGAGGGCAAGGCCATCCTGATGTCCACCCACGACATCTTCCGGGCCAAGGAGATCGGCGACCGGGTCGGCATCATGAAGGAAGGGCGCCTGGTCATGGAACGGACCCGCCAGGAGCTTCAGTACGAGGACCTGGTCAAGATCTACATCGACTACATGAAGTCGGAGCCGCTGGCCGTATAGGGACCACGGCATGACCGGCACCATCGTCCGCAAGGAGATCCTGGCCAATCTGGTCAGCTACCGGTTTTATGTCATCATCCTTCTCGCGACCGTGCTCGTCGCGACGAGCTTTTTCGTCATGGCCCGCGACTACAAGAGCCGGCTGGCCGACTATCAGCTCATCCGGCCGGAGCCGGGGGCCCCCATCGCCGTTCTCCCGCCCAACCCTTTATCGATCTTCGCCAAGGGGCTCGAGGAGTCCCTGACCCGGTCCTTCGAAGCGGGCTCGACCGGGATCGAGGTCCGGGCCGGGCAGGCGTCGGGCAACGTCATCTTCTCCTTCTTCCCGGCGCCCGACCTCGCCTATATCATCAAGGTTGTTTTATCGCTCGTAGCCCTCCTCTTCGGTTTCGACGCCGTCAGCCGGGAGAAGGAGGCCGGAACGCTCAAGCTCACGCTGGCCAACGCCGTTCCCCGCTCGGCCCTCCTGCTCGGCAAATGGGCCGGCAACTTCCTCAGCCTGACCGTCCCCTTCCTGCTCGTGACCGGCCTCGGCCTGGCCGTCATGTCGTTCGATCCGGACCTACGCCTGTCGCCCGCGGCCTTCGGCCGGCTGGCCCTGGTCCTGGCCTCCGGCCTCGTCTATGTCGCCCTCTTCCTGAGCCTCGGCCTGCTCGTCTCGTCCCTCGTCAAGCGCTCGGCCACGTCGCTCGTCGTCCTCCTCCTCGTCTGGTCGGTCCTGGTCTTCGTCCTGCCCAATCTGGGCACCCTGCTGGCCCGCCAGCTGGTCGACGTCCCCTCGGTCAAAGCCCTGTCCGAGAAGCGCGAGCAGATCTGGACGCGGGAGGTCCTGCTCACCTACACCGACCGGGGGAGTTGGGGGAGCCGCATCATGGCCATGAACGACGAATTCGACCGGATGGAGGAGGATTACCGCCTGAAGTTCGACCGGCTCGTCCGCCTGAGCCGGTCCATCAACCGCGTCTCCCCGGCCGCCTCGTTCATGGACGCGGCGACCGAGATCGCCGGCACGGGCGTCGGCGAGGAGACCCGGCTCAAGGCGGAGGTGATCCGTTACAAGAACCAGGTCCTGCCGTCCCTGGCGAAAGACCGGACGGCCCGGCAGGCCCCCGCCTTCACCTACCGGCCCCGGCCTCTCGCGGAGATCCTGGCCGACGGCGGCCTCGTCGACCTGGCTTGGCTCATCGTCTTCAACGTCATCCTCTTCGCCGCGGGCTACGCGGCCTTCATCCGGACCGATCCGCGCTGACGAGGTGCCGCCATGTTCCGAGCGTTTCTGGTCAAAGAGATCCGGAACCACTTGCTCTCGTTCCGGTTCCTGGCCGTCTTCGTCCTGCTCCTGATCATCGTCCCCGTCACCGTCCTCATCTTGAGCACGGACGCCGTCCGCAAACAGGACGAGTACTCCCGGCGCCAGGCCGAGATCCAGGCCTACCTCGGCCAATACGCCCACTTCAACCGGCTCTATGCGGTCATCGCCCCGTCCCAGCCGCCCATCGCCATGCTGGCCCTGGTCCGGGGACTGGCCGACGACGTCAACATGAACGCCTTCGACAACGACCCCCTGCCGGTCATGTTCCCCCTCATCGACCTGATCTTCGTCGTGACCATTCTGCTCAGCCTGGCCGCTCTGGTCTTCTCGCACGACGCCCTTTCAGGGGAAAGGGAGGACGGCACGCTCAAGCTCACGCTGGCCAACGGGGTCCCCCGTTCGACGGTCCTGGCGGCCAAGCTCCTGGGAGGGGCGATCACGCTGTTCGTCCCCTTCCTGCTGTCCCTGTCCCTGGGGCTCATCGTCATCCTGCTCGATCCGCGGATCGGCTGGTCGGGCACGGATTGGGGCGCCCTAGGGCTCCTGCTGGCGGGCGCCGCGGTCTACCTTCTGGTCTTCTACGGCCTCGGCCTTTTCGTCTCGACCCGGCACGCCTCGAGCGCCTCTTCGATCATGACTTCGCTCGTCGTCTGGGTCCTGCTCGTCCTTATCGTTCCCAATCTCAGCCCCTATCTGGCCGAGCTCATCCGCCCGGCGCCGTCCCGGATCCGGATCGGGCGAGAGGTCGACCGCCTGACCGACGTCGAGAGGGACGTCCTGGGCCGGCGGCTGTCCGCCGAGAAGCGCGCCGCCGTCCTCCAGGCCCATCCCGTCCTGGCCGGCGTAGAGCGGATGGCCGAGGCCGATATCAAGGCGGCCATGGCCCGCGATCCCGCCTTCGCGGCGGCCTACGAACTTTTTCGGAAGGAGTCCGAAGCGGCCTGGAAGGAGGCCAACGTCATCCAGGGCCAGAAAGCGGAAGTCCTCAGGGGAGACCTTCGCCGCAAGGAGGAGGCCCAGACCCGGCTGGCCCTCGACCTGTCTCTCGTCTCCCCCCTGGCCGGTTTCACCTACCTGGCGACCGATCTTTCGAGCACGGGGATGCTGAACCGGAGCCACTTCGACGGCCTCGAACGGGCCTGGGGAGGGAGCTACGCCGAATACATGCAGAAGCGGATGGCCGAAATGAGGCAGGCCGACCCGACCGTGGATATATGGAACACGGCCTTCGATGCCCGGGACCTGCCCCGTTTTGTCTATAAGGAGGGGTCGCTCGCAGACCGGCTCAAGGGCGTGTTGAAGCCCTTCCTCGTCCTTTTCGGCGTCGGCCTGGCCGCCTTCGCCGCCGCCTATGTCTCGTTCATCCGCTACGACGTCCGCTAAGGAGCAAGGCATGATCGCGACGCTGGCCAAGAAAGAATTCCTGACCAACCTCGTCGCGCCCCGCTTCGTCATCGGCTTCGTCCTCTGCCTCGTCCTCATCCCCTTCAGCCTCCTGATCAATATCAGCGGCTATCGGGAGCGCGTCGCCCAGTACCGGATCGACCACGAGGCCGCCGAGAAGGCCGCGGACGAGGTCCGCGTCTACTCGTTCCTCCGGCCCGAGATCGTCCTGCCGCCGGAACCGCTCGCCGTCTTCGGCAAGGGCGTTTCGGACCAGGTCGGCAACCGCGTCCGGATCCTGCTCGGCGACAAGCCGCTTCTCGCGGAAGGCAAGACCGCCGCCGGCGACAATCCTTTCCTAGCCTCGTTCTTCTCGGTCGATTTTGTCGACATCGCGGCCATCGTCTTCTCTCTCCTAGCCCTCATCTTCAGCTACGACGCCTTCAGCCGGGAGAAGGAGGACGGGACGCTGAAGCTGCAGATGGCCAACAAGCTCGGCCGCTCGACGGCCCTGGCGGGAAAGCTCCTGGGCATCCTGGCGACGCTCCTGCCGGTCGTCGCCTTCTCCTTCCTGCTCGGCGGCCTGCTCATCCTGTTCTCCCGCGACGTCCCGTTCGCCGCCGGCGAATGGGGCCGGATCGCCCTGCTCTTCGGGGCCAGCCTCGTCTACCTGGCCGTCTTCGTGTTCCTCGGGCTCCTCGTCTCGACCCGCTCGCGGAGCTCCGTGACCAGCCTCGTCGTATGTCTTCTCCTGTGGGTCGTGCTGGTCTTCGTCGTGCCCGCCGTCTCGTCGAACTTCGCCGGGAGCTTCTTCGCGGCCTCGTCCCGGGACAACCTCGACCGGGTGCTCAAGGACATCGATAAGCAGCGTGACGACGCCATCAGCGCCGCCTTCAAGGCCCAGGGCATCCCCGAGGGCTATAGCTGCTGGTGGTGCTGGAACGACGCGGACGGCCGCATGGAGACCTACGGCAATCCCCGGGAAGAATTCGAGAAGTTCCGGCGCCGGGCCGCGGTATCCGAGCCCATCCGCCTCGAATACGCCGACAAGAAGTGGGCCCCGGCCAAGGCCTATCTCGACAGCCTGGCCCGCCAGGCCCGGGCCGCGGAGCGTCTCTCGTTCCTTTCGCCCACGGGGCTGTTCCGGACCGCGGCCGCGGCCCTCTGCCGGACCGATCTCGCCGCCCACGAGCGCCGGATGGAGCTCGCCCGCCGCTATCGCGAGACCTTCGTCGCCTGGCTCAGAGGCAAGCAGATCTTCTCGTCGTTCCGCTGGATCACCCCGGCCGATCCGGCCGCGTTCAAGACCGAGGACGAGCTTGTCACCTTGCGTACGGGCGGGGAATTCAAGACGGCTCGGGAGTTGGAGGATTGGGCCTCCAAGCAGACGGATGCCCGGGCCCACTGGATCAAGGTCAGCCAAGTCAAGGTCGCCGGGGACAGGCCGGATGATTTCCCCTTCCTGGATGTTTCCGATATGCCCCGCTTCGAGGCCCGGGCGGCCGCCCTATCGGAGGCCGGGCCGGCCGGCCTCTGGGTCATGCTTCTTTTGATAGAGGCCGTGTTCCTCTTTTACGCCGGGTACGTGGCCTTCATCCGCTACGACGTGAGGTGAGCCGTGTTCCGAACCGTTCTCCGGCGCGAGCTTCTCCACAACCTCTATAGTCTGCGTTTCCTCATCTCCCTGGCCCTCCTGATCGCCGTCTTCACCGCCGGAGCCGTCTCGTTCGTCCGGAGCCACGCCGCGGACATGGAAAAATTCCGCGAAACACGGGGCCAGTATCTGGAGAACATGCGGGCCCTGGCGGGCCGAAACGCCTCCGAGCTGGCCGTCCGGCGGCAGACGTACACGCTCGCGCCGCAAACCAGCGGCTTCATCGCCGACGCCAAAGAAAAGTACCTGCCCAACGCCCTGGTCTACAGCGCCTGGAACGTGTTTTCTTTCCAGAACCGGAGCGGCAGCGCCAATCCCTTCCTCGAGAAGTTCGACGAGCTGAGCTGGACCTTCATCTCGGCCCTGGTCCTGAGCTTCGTCGCCCTGCTGTTCACCTTCGACGCCGTGGCCGGCGAGAAGGAAGCGAAGACCCTGGCCCTGTCGCTGGCCAATTCCGTCTCCCGGGGAACGATCCTGGCCGCCAAGCTCGCCAGCGCGGTCCTGTCGGTGCTGGCGATCGCGCTGGCCGGGGTCCTGACCAGCCTGCTCATCGTCGTCGCCCTCGGATCGGAGGGCCTCTCGGCCCCTTTGGCCGCCGAAGTCCTCGGCTTCCTGCCGGTCGCGGGCCTGCTGGCCGCTACGTTCGCCGCCTTCGGCCTGCTGGCCTCGGTCATCTCGCGCAACTCCAACGTCAGCCTGCTCCTGGCCCTGTCGTTCTGGCTGGTCTTCGCCGTTGTCATCCCCAACTCCAGCACTTTCCTGGCCAAGACGCTCTTTCCCATCGACAGCGCGGAGACGATCCAGAAGAACGTCGACGCGGCCTTCGACGACCTGAACAAGAACGCGCCGCCGGGGAGCTGGATGATGAACTCGGGAAATCCGTTCCTGCCCCAGCACGAGCTCCGCGCCAACCTCCAGACGAAACGGTTGGCGGCTGAAAAGGGCATCCGCGACGCCTATTACCAGTCGATGTTCCTCCAGTTCGAGCGGACGCGCCTCGTAACGTCGGTCTCGCCCGTGGCGCTCTTCGAGGTCCTGACCGAGGCCGTGACCGGCGGCGGCTACCTGCGCTTCCGCAAGGCCTGGACGGACATGCGCGTCTACCAAGAGCAATTCCTGAGCTTCTTCAAGGCCCTCGACGCCGCGGACAAGGGCAGCCCGCACTGGTTCAATCCGAGCGAGAACGTCTCGACGACCCGCCTGCCGGTCGCCTTCGAGAAGGTCCCGCAGTTCGAGGAGCGGCCGATGTCGTTCGCGGACCGCGTGGGGCCGGTCCTGCGGTACCTGCTGATCAACGTCTTCGTGCTGGGCGCGGTCTACTTCCTGGCCTTCGTCCTCTTCGTCCGCTATGACGTCCGCTAATTCGGGGACCGGCGGGGAGCGAAGTCCTCGAAGCGACCATCAGCCCCGCTCCGGAGCGACTCGGAGGAGCGGGGCTGGGAGGAAACTTAAAAAGAGCGGAATGCCCGGCCGAGAAATTGGTGAATAGGTATTGTGTCCCCGATTTAGCGGGGATAGGCGTCGAGGTCGAGGTCGGGCGCCTGTTCGGGGCGGCGGGCGAACATCTTGAGGGCGACGGCGCCGACCATGGCCGCGTTGTCGGTGCACATTTTCGGCGAAGGGACGTAAGCGTCGATCCCCGCCGACCGGGCGAAGTCCCGGAACCGGGTCCGCAGGCGGGTGTTCCTGGCCACGCCGCCGCAGAGGACGAGCGATCGGGGCTGGACCCGGTCGGCCGCCGCGCGCACCCGGCCGACGAGCGTCCGGGCCACGATCTCCTCGAAGCTGGCCAGGAAATCGGCCAGGCGAGGGCCTTCCTTGGTGACGCCGTTCTCCCGGATGATCTTGATGGCCCCGGTCTTCAGTCCGCTGAAGCTGAAATCGAGGCTATGGTCCTTCGTGCGGGGCACGACAAAGGGGAACGAACGGGGGTCGCCGTCTTTCCCGAGCTTCTCGATGACCGGTCCGCCGGGATAACCGAGACCCAGGAACTTGGCGATCTTGTCCAGCGCCTCCCCCGCCGCGTCGTCGCGGGTCCGGCCGAGGAGCTTGAAGGAAAGCGGCTCTTCCATCTGGTATAGGGCTGTATGGCCGCCCGAGACGAGGAGTCCCAACACCGGAAAGGCGATCCCCGGGTTCTCGAGAAAGCAGGCCTCGAGGTGGGCCTCGAGATGGTCGACGCCGAGGAGCGGCTTCTTGTGGTAATACGCCAGGCCCTTGGCGAAGGACAGTCCGACGAGGAGCGAGCCGATGAGCCCGGGCCCCTGGGTCACGGCGTAGAGATCGATGGCCTCCAGGCCGACGCCCGCCCGTCCCAACGCCTCGCCGACGATGGCCGCGATCGTCTTGATGTGCTGGCGCGAGGCCAGCTCGGGCACGACGCCGCCGTAGGGCGCGTGGACCTCGTCCTGGGACAGGACGATATTGCTGAGGACCTCGGGCGCAGAAGACGGATCGGGGACATGTACGTCCGGTACGTGTCCCCCTTCTTGGGTACGTATCCCCGGATCGGAAGTCCGCAAAACGGCCGCGGAGGTCTCGTCGCAGGAGGTTTCGATGGCGAGAACGAGCACGTCGGGCCGGCCTTTCCCGTTCATATTATCAGAAAACGCGGTTATCGTCAGGCGAAGACGGGGACTGCCCAAGAGGGCGGTCCCAAGGGCACATGTCCCCATTCCCGGCAGCCTCGCTCCCGGCCTGAAAGACGGACAAATGCTAAATTTTTAGCATTCTCTGCAACAGACCACGCCGGTCCGGCGTATCATTCTCGAAGGCCGTGGGAATTTTTCGCCCCCTCGGCTGTCTTGATATTAAGCGCTTTTTCTGCTGGTTTGGCCCGAAAGTTGCTTATTTTTCGGCCGGGAAGTAAAATCCGGCCATCGTCAGCAGCCAAGCGCCGAACACGTCCTTCTGTTCAGATACAAACGGAGGTGGCCGATGCGAATTCCCAAAGCCGTTCTCGGCGGATCCCTGGTCCTCGTCCTCGTCGCCGCCGGCATCTATTTCCTCGTTCTCGACAAGAGCCCGGCCAAGCCTGAAGACCAGGCGGGAACCGCCTCGGCCGAAGCGGCCGGCACCTCGCCCAACGGCTCCCCCGACCAGAAGGTCGAAGCCGCGCCGCTCCCGGTCAAGGTGGCCAAGGCCGTCGTCGGCGACCTGGTGATGACCCTCAAGTCGCCCGGCGAGGCCTACACCGAGAAGCGCGTGGCCATGAAGGCCGAAGTCGGCGGGGACGTCAAGAACCTTTACGCCTCCGAGGGCCGCCACGTTCGCGAGGGCGACCTCCTGGTCGAGCTCGACGACCGCGAGTACCGCCTCAACCTGGAGCGGCTCGAGGCCCAACGCCTGCGCTACCTCTCGGAGCTCTTCCTCGAACGGCAATTCTCCGTGGCCGAGGAGCCGCCCTCCGCGTCCCTCGTCGACAAGCTGGCCAAAGCCCAGTCCGCTTACGACCGCGTCGCCGAGGGCTTCAAGAGCGGCGTCGCCTCCCAGGCCGACCTCGAGAAGGCCCAGGCCGCCCTGGAGCTCGCCCTGATCGAGGCCGGCCGCAAGAAGGACGAGGTCCAGGCCGCCACCAAGGGTCTGACCCAGGCCGAGGTCGACGTCCAGATCGCCCGGCTCGCCCTCGAAAAGACCCGCATTCGGGCCCCCTTCGCCGGCATCATCACGGATATCAAGCTCTCGCCCAAGGAGCGCCTCGAGGCCGGCCGCGAGCTCTTCACCCTGGTCGACATCAGCCGCATAAAGGTCAAGGCCAAGGTGCTCGAGAGCGAGGTCGGCAAGGTCGTGGCCGGGCGCGAGGTCGACCTCCGCTTCAGCGCCTTCCCCGGCCGGACCTTCCGCGGCCGCATCGAGGCCGTCAGCCCCGTCATCAACGCCGAAGACAAGACCTGCGGCGTCTACGTCGCCATGGACAACCCGTCCGAGGAGATCAAGCCCGGCATGCACGCCGAGGTCGAGTTCCCGACCGAGATCTTCACCGGCCGGCTCCTCGTTCCGCAGCTGGCCATCCTCGTCCGCGGCGGCCGCAAGCTCGTCTTCGCCGTCGAAGGCGACATCGCCAAGTGGCGCTACATCGAGGTCGGCCTGGAGAACGAGCGCTTCGCCGAGGTCCTGCCCGGCAAGGAGCCCGGCTGGGGCGTCCAGGCCGGCGACACGGTCATCGTCGAAGGCCACATCACCCTGGCCCACGATACCCGGGTCAGCATCGCGCAATAGCCGGCCGCCTCCCGGAGGATGACATGATCCGATACCGGCATCGCATCACTCTCGCGATCATCCCGCTTCTGTCCTGGCTCGCGGCCGCGGTCCCCGCGGCGGCCCAGACCGTCGAGACGGCCGCAGGCGTCCGCGTCGTCCACAACGTCAAAGGCGGCCTGTGGGGGAAGGCCCCGAAGGTCGCCCTGGAGCTCGCCCGCAAGATCGGCGACATCGACACCGAGGACGAGCACGTCGCCTTCAACTATCCCTCCGACGTCGCCGTCGACAAGGACGGCAACATCTACGTCCTCGACACCGGCAACACCCGCATCCAGAAATTCGGGCCTGACGGCGCGTACCTGGCCACGATCGGCCGCAAGGGCCAGGGGCCGGGCGAGTTCATCCTGCCGGACGGCCTCGACATCGACGGCGACGGCAACCTCGTCGTCGGCGACACCGCCCAGTCGCGGCTCCACGTCATCATCGGCGACGGGAAGGACGCCCGGGCCATCATTCTCAAGGGCGAGCGCCTCTACGGCGTCCGATGCCTGGCCGCCGGCGGCTACGTCGGCCGGGCCTCGACCTGGGTCTACCCGATGCGCGGTCAGGACACCCCGAAGATCGCCGACATGCGACTGTTCCGGCGCCTGGCGCCCGACGGGCGGAACACGGGCTCGTTCGGGACACTCAACGATTTCGGCGAGACCATGACCAACGCTTTAGGCAACACCACCGAGACCGCCGTCGGCGCCGGGGACGCGCTGCTCGTGACCTACACCGCCCAGAACCGGATCGAGAAGTACGGTCCCGACGGCCGGCTCCTCTGGCGGGCCGACCGGCCTCTCGACTACGGCACGGAGGTCAAAAAGAAGGGCAAGTTCGACACTTCGGGGGGCGGCGTCTCGATGAGCTCGCCCGAGATGAACACTTGCTCGGCCGGCATCGCCTTAGACGCCAAGGGCCGGAGCTGGGTCCTGACCTATGCCCGCCAACTGAAGAAGGAAGAGAAGGTCCAGACCTCGATGACCAGCGTCGGGGGGCCGGCCGGCGTCAACAACGTCTCCATCAAGACCGAGGGCAACACGGACCTGCGCACGACCGACGCCTACCGCCTCGACGTCTTCGATCCGGACGGCGTTCTTCTCGGCGCGCTCCCGCTCACCCACTTCGCCGACGTCCTCCGCGTCGCCGGGAACAGTCTCTTCCTCATCGACCGCGAACGCGGCGTCACGGTCTACCAGTACCGGATCTTGGAGAAATGAGCATGGACAGCATAGCCAAGGCGGGCCGGACCGCCGCGATCCTGGCGATCGTGGCCGGTCTGGTATCGGGAAGCGGGCTCTTTTCGCAAACGATCGTCGAGAACCCGACCAAGCCCCTGGCGGCGAACGCGGGACGGGTGGTCGCGCCCCAAGAGGTCCTGGCCATCTCCGACGAAGGGACGAGCGAGTACTATTTCAAATGGCCGCACGGCCTCAGGCCCGGGCCCGAGGGCTCGCTTCTGGTCCGCGAGCCGGATCAGGTGCTGTGGTTCGACGCGAACGGCAAATTCCTCGGCAACCTCTTCAAGAAGGGACAGGGGCCGGGCGAGACGCCGAACCCTGGAGAAGCCGTCGCGACGGACACTCATATCGTCGTCTTTGCCGTCTATCCGGGCAAGCTCGTCTATTTCGACCGGACCGGGCGATACGAGAAGGAGATCGCCGTCCGGAGGGAAGGCCGCCGGCTCCCGTCCCTGATCGGCTGGCAGGCGGGCCGGTTCTACTTCGACTCCGGGGAGTTCCCCCGGACGACGGGAGATCCGGATTTCATCGATAATCCCCGGACGATCGTGGCCATAAGCGAACCGGAGGGGGCGACCGCGTCCCTGGCCACGTTCATCACCAGGGCCTGGGTCGTCACTTCGCCCCAAGGCGGCGGCGGGATGTTCTCCATTACGAACTTGATCGCCGTCCCCTTCGGCGGGAAGTATCTCGCCCTGACCCATACGGAAGATTACCTCATCAAGCTCTTCGACCCGGCGGCGAACAAGGTCGTCCGGGAGTTCCGGCGGCCCTACGCCCGGCTCAAGGGCGAGCCGCTGACCGAAGCGGAGAAGAAGGGCGGCATCTTCATCGACGACAAGCATTACACCCGTCCGGAGAAGAAGTACGAGAACGACATCAAGAACCTATTCACCCGGGCCGGCGAGATCTGGGCCGTGACGTCGACGACGGACGAAGCCAAGGGCGTGCTCGTCGATGTCTTCGACGGCCAAGGCGCTTACCGGGACTGTTTCTGGCTCAAGCTGTCGGGGCCGGCCCGGAGAAGCCTCATGGCGCAAGGCCAATCCGCCCTCGACGGCGAGTTCCTGTGGGTCGTCGAGAAAGCCGAGGACGAGACATCCGTCCTCCGGAAATACCGGATCCCGAAATGAGCGATCACCATCGGAGCGGCGACGGCGTGAGGAGGACGATATGAGAACGAGAACGAGTCCGAGGAGGCCGGCATGAAGCTCGCCCGCATCGCCGTCGACCGGCCGGTGACGATGTACATGTTCTACTTCGCCATCATCCTCCTCGGCGCCGTCTCGCTCCGGGAGCTCTCCGTCGACCTGCTGCCCGACATCAGCTACCCGCGCCTGTCGGTCATCACCAACTACCCCGGCGTCGCGCCCGAGGAGATCGAGACCCTCATCACCGCCCCGCTCGAATCGGCCGTCAGCCGCGTCCCCGGCCTGCGCCGCGTCGAATCGGTCTCGAAGGAGGGCGTTTCGCTCCTGACCCTCGAGTTCGACTGGGGCACGGACATGGACTTCACCATGCTCCACACCCGGGAGCAGCTCGACAACGCCAAGGACCGTTTCCCCGAAGACGCCGAGAGCCCGACCATCATCCCCCTCGACCCCCAGAGCCGGCCGATCATGACCCTGGCCTTGGCCGGCGACCGGACGCTCCTCGAGCTCAAGGAGCTCTCCGAGGAGCTCATCAAGCCGCGCCTCGAGCAGATCGAAGGGGTCGGCTCGGCCGAGATCACCGGCGGCGTCGAACGCCAGATCCAGGTCGAGGCCGACCCGCGGAAGCTCTCCCTCTACGGCCTGACCATCGACGACGTCGCCCGCCGCGTCGACGCCTTCAACCGCAACCTCCAGGGCGGGACCATCCGCAAGGGCACCTTCAAGTACGCCCTGCGCGTCGTCGGCGAGTTCGAATCGCTCGACGAGATCGGCGAGATCGGCCTCTTCGTCACCCCGGAGGGCGGCGTCGTCCGCCTCCGCGACGTGGCCACGGTCCGCGACGGGATCGAGGAACGCCAGGGCATGACCCGCCTCGACGGCGCCGAGTCGATCGGCCTGCTCGTCCGCAAGGAATCCGGCTCCAACACGGTCAAGGTCACCAAGCTCGTCCGCGAGGTCATCGGCCAGATCCGGCGTGAGAACCCCGGCATCACCCTGAGCGTCGTCAACGAGCAGGCCAAGACCATCGAGGACGCCATCGGCGCCGTCAAGGACGAGCTCATCCAGGGCGCGGTCCTGGCCTTCCTGACCCTGCTCCTCTTCCTCCAGGAGTGGAAGACGCCGCTCATCATCGGCACGGTCATCCCCATCTCCATCATCGGCACCTTCAGCCTGCTCTTCTTCGGGAACATCACCCTCAACATCATGTCGCTCGGCGGCCTGGCCCTGGGGGTGGGCATGCTCGACGACTGCGCCGTCGTCGTCTCGGAGAACATCTTCCGCCACCGCTCGCTCGGGAAGGGCCTGAAGGAAGCGGCCTACATCGGCACGAAGGAGGTCGGCCCGGCCGTCGTCTCCACGGCCCTGACGACCATCGTCGTCTTCCTGCCGGTCATCTATGTCCACGGCGTCGCCGGGCAGCTGTTCAAGGACACGGCCCTGACCGTGACCTTCGCCCTGCTGGCCTCGCTCCTCGTCTCGCTGACCCTCATCGCCACGCTCCAGTCGCGGGAGTTCGATTTCGGCATCGGCAAGGAGGAACGCTGGCGCTGGAAATGGGGTCTTAGGAAGTTCCCCGCCGCCGAACGGCCGCTCTACGCCGTGTTCAAGGGCCTCGGCTTCGTCCTGAACTTCCTGGCCAGCTTCGCCATTCAGCTCTTCGCCTTCGCCGCCCACTATGTCGCCCTGCCGTTCCGGCCCCTCCTCAAGGCGGCCTTCTCGGGTTTCAACCGGGTTTACGGACGGTTCATCGACGGCTACCAGCGCTTCCTGCGCTGGAGCCTCGACCACAAGGGCCGGGTCATGGCCTGGACCCTCGTCTTCTTCGCCGCCGTCTTCGCCCTCGGCGGTCTCGTCCGCCGCGAGCTCATGCCCCGGATGGAGACGACGACCTTCGAGCTCGACCTGAAGATGCCGGTCGATTTCTCCTTCGAGCAGACGACCGAGATGGCCGTCATGCTCGAATCGCATATCCGCGGCCTGGCCCCCGTCACCAAGGCCCTGTCCCAGATCGGCATCGTCAGCGGCATGGAGAGCGCCGATCCCGACATCTCGGTCAACTCGGCCCGCCTGTTCGTCGAGGTGGCCAAGCCCAAGCAGCTCGAGGGCGTTCTCGACGCCGCCCGGCGGCGGCTGGCCCAGTTCCCCGACGTCACCTACACGATCCTCCGGGAGCAGTCGACGGTCAGCCAGTTCCTGGCCCTGTCCACGGCCGAGATCGGCCTCCAGGTCAAGGGCCGGGAGCTCGACCGGCTCAAGGACATCGCCGGCGATCTGACCTCCCGTCTCGCGGCCATCCCCGGCGTCGCGGACGTAGCGACCAACATCGGCGAGGGCAAGCCCGAGTTCAAGGTCACGGTCGACAAGGACGCCCTCAAGAGATACCCCGGCCTCTCTCCCCAAACGATCGGGGAATTCCTGGTCAGCGCCGTCCGCGGCCGGGTGGCCACCGAGTTCCGGGAGATGGAAAAGAAATACGAGGTCCTTGTCCGCCTCGAGGACGCCTCGCGGGAGAACATCGAAGCCCTGCTCGGCGAGACTCTGCCGTTCGAAGGCCGGCTCGTCCCGCTCCGCGACCTCGTCTCCTACGAAGTCGTCCGCGGGCCCAGGGAGATCCGCCGCGAGAACCAGGAACGCGAGGTCCTGGTAACGGCCAACCTCAAGGGCCGCAAGATCAGCCAGGTCACTCCGGCCATCGACCGGGCCATCGCCGGGCTCCGGCTGCCCACCGACTACCGGGTCGTCTGGAGCGGCGAGCGCGAGGAGATGGCGCGGTCGTTCCGCTCGCTCGTGCTGGCCCTGCTCCTGGCGGCGCTCCTGACCTACATGATCATGGCCGCCCAATTCGAGTCGCTCGTCCATCCGTTCATCGTCATGTTCACCCTGCCCATGGGCGCGGCCGGGGCCATCGTCGCCCTGCTCCTGACCGGGGGGACCTTCAACGTCATCTCCATCATCGGCCTGGTCGTGCTGGTCGGCATCGTCGTCGACAACGCCACGGTCAAGATCGACTACACGAACCAGCTCCGGCGCGGCGGCATGCCGCTCCGCGAGGCCGTCGAGGAGGGCAGCCACGTGCGGCTGCGGCCGATCCTGATGTCCACGGGCAGCACGCTCGTCGGCCTCATCCCCATGGCCCTGGCCCTCGAGCGCGGGGCCGAACTGATGCAGCCTTTGGCCGTCGTCGTCATCGGGGGCCTCTTCTTCTCGACCTTCCTGACGCTCGTCCTGATCCCCGTCATCTACGAGTGGGTGGAGAGCAGGAAGCGATGAAGTTCCTCATCGACCGGCCCGTCGCCACGGCCATGGTCTTCCTGGCCCTGCTGGCCACCGGCGTGTATTCCTTCCTGAACACGCCGATCGAGCTGGCCCCCAAGGAGACCTTTCCCAAGGTCGACATCGTCACCAGCTGGTACGGCGTTCCGCCCGAGGTCGTCCAAACCCAGGTGACGGCGCCGCTCGAGGAGGCCTGCGCCACGGTCAAGGGCGTCACCAAGATGACCTCGACCTCGCAGATCGGCCTCTCCCGCATCACCCTGGAGTTCGATCCCAAGACGAACATGGAGTTCGCCCAGCTCGCCCTGCGGGAAGAGCTGACCAAGACCCGGGCCGTCCTGCCGCCCCGGGTGCGGCCCATGTTGCAGCCCTACGTCCCCGAGGATTTCCGCGTCCGGCCCTTCCTCGAATACACGGTCTCGGGCGACTACGGCCTCCAGGAGCTCCAGGAGCTGGTCAAGGAAAAGCTCGAGATCGGCCTGGGCTCGGTCCGGGGCGTCTCGGGGGTCGAGGTCTCCGGCGGCTCGGAGCCGGAGATCCGGGTGGTCCTCGACGAGGACCGGATCAAGGCCTACGGCCTCCACCCCTACACGGTCAACGCGGCCATCGGCGCCCGGCTGGGGACCTATCCGACGGGCCGGGTCCGCCGCGGCAACCAGGAGTTCCTGTTCAAGTTCGCCGACCGCATCGACAGCCTCGACGAGCTCCGCGACACGGTCGTCGCCCACTCGGGCGACAATCCCATCCTGGTCCGGGACGTGGCCAAGGTCGAAGTGACCTACGCCGATATCCGCGCCGTCCACCGCATCAACGGCCAGCCGACGGTCAACCTGACCGTATCCAAGGAGCGCGGGGCGAACACCCTGCGCGTCGCCCGCGACGTCAAGCTCAAGCTCGAGGAGGTCAAGCGGGAGCTGCCCCTCGACCTCGTCTTCAAGGCCGGCGACGACGAGAGCGTGGAGATCCGCAAGAACCTCAACGACCTGTATCTCCTGGCCGGGCTGATCACGGTCATCGTCTTCGTCATGGTCTTCGTCGTCCTGCGGCGCGTCAAGCCGTCGCTGCTCATCCTGTCCTCGATCGCCTTCTCCATCGTCATCACCTTCAACCTCATCTACGCCTTCGGCATCTCCCTCAACATGCTGACCCTGGGCGCCCTGGCCCTCGGCTTCGGCATGTTCGTCGACAACTCCATCGTCGTCTTCGAGAACATCCTCCGCCTCCGCGAGGGCGGGATGGAGGCGCGCGAAGCCTCCGTCCAGGGTCCCAGGGAGGTCTTCACCGCCGTCCTGGCCTCGACCCTGACCACCATGGCCGTCTTTTTCAGCTTCCCCTTCTTCCAGGGCAAGCTCAAGATCTATTACCTGCCCCTGGCCATCGTCATCGCCTCGGCCATGGCCGCCTCGCTCCTCGTCTCGTTCACGCTCGTCCCCTCGCTAAGCCCGCGCCTGCTCAAGAAGAGAAAAGGGACGGCTTGGGCGGAGAAAAGGAGCCCGCGCTTCGAGAAGGCCCTCGGCGTTCTCATCCGCCATCCCGTGGAGGTCCTGCTCGTCGTCGCCGCCCTGCTCTTCGGGGCCTACAAGTGGTTCCGGGCCGAGGTCACCCTGGGCCGTTGGTATCCCTGGTATTCGAAGGAATACCTCTATGTCCGGGTCGGCATGCCGCCCGGGACCGACATCGCCCGGACCGACGAAACGATCCGCGCCTTCGAAGAGAAGGTCACGGCCCAGGATTACGAGAAGGAGATGAAGGTCTATATCGTCCCCGAGAGCGCCCAGGCCATCATCGGTTTCCCGCCGGAGATCGAGAAGTCCTACCGGCCCTACGCCCTGAAGGAGGAGCTCATCCAGCTGGCCACCCAGTTCGCCGGCATCGATATCAGCGTCTCCGGCTTCGACCCGCAGTACTACGCCTCGAGCATGGGCGCGGGGACCTATTACAGCTCGCGGATCAAGTTCTACGGCTACAACCTGCGCAAGCTCAAGGAGATCACATCCGATCTGGAGAAGACCCTGAGGCGCAATCCGCGCATCAAGGAGGTCCGGACCGTCTCCAGCCGCTTCGGCTGGTGGCGGGGAGACACGGTCGAGGACGTCCTCAAGATCGACAAGGCGGCCCTCAAGCGCTACGACGTCGACCCGGCCTACCTCTACTTCGCCCTGCAGACCATGATCCAGGGGACCTTCGGCCAGCCGGCCCGGATCAGGACGGGCGGCAAGGACATCGTCGTCTCGGTCAAGTACCCCGACGCGGCGACCCTGGACATGCGCGGCCTCAACGAAGCCCTCATCCAGACGAGGGGCGGGGAATACCTCCGGCTCGGCGAGATCGCCGCCTTCACGGAGGCCGCCATTCCCGGCTCGATCGACCGCGAGGACCAGCAGTTCCAGCAGACGATCATGTGGGAGTTCCGCGGTCCGTCCAAGGCCGAGGAGCGCTACCGTAAATCCGTCTTCGCCTCGCTCCACCTCGCGCCGGGCTTCTCGGCCAGCCTCGAAGAGGATTGGTTCGTGACCGAGGAGGAGCAGAAGCAGATCAACTTCGCCATCGCCGTCGCCCTGGTCATCATCTTCATGATCCTGGCGGCCCTCTACGAGTCGTTCGTCCTGCCGTTCTTCATCCTGCTGGCCGTGCCGCTCTCGCTCATCGGCGTCTTCGTCGCCTTCATCGTGGCCAAGGCGCCCTTCGACCCGACGGCCTACATCGGCGTCATCCTGCTTTCGGGGATCGTGGTCAACAACGCCATCCTGCTCGTCGATCACATCAACGCGAGGCGGAGACAGGGGCTGGGCCTCCTGGAGGCCGTCGTCCGCGGGACGCGGGACCGGGTCCGGCCCATCTTCATGACCACGGCCACCACGGTCTTCGGCATGCTGCCGCTCCTGCTCATCGGGGCGGAGGCCAACAAGCGTCAGATCTGGTCGTCGCTGGCCCTCTGCACGGTCGGCGGGTTGACCACCTCGACGCTCTTGATCCTCATCGTCATCCCCGTCCTCTATTACCACGGGGACGGCCTCACGGCCTGGGGCGCGGAGAAGGCCCGCGAGGCGCGCGAGCTGTTCGGGACGAAGAGGGGCTAGTCCGGCCTGAACGGGCCGTGGCAGCGCTTGCAGTCGAGGGCGAGATCCGAGTGGAAGACGTTGCGGAAGAACTCGTTGTCGAGGATCATCTCCTCGGCGATCCGCGTGCGTGACTGGGTGATCAGGGCGGCCAGCTCCTCGTCGACGGCCCCGCCGGCCTCGGGCCGCATCCGGGCGATCTCCGAGCCCATCCAATAGACGACGATCTCGGGGGCGGCCGTGACCGCGTTCTCGGCGATGAGCCCGGCCGGTTCGGAGAGGTCCGCGGCGACGCCGACGAACTCCGCGGAGAAGACGGGATTCGCGGCGGCTTCGACGGTCCGGCCGATCTTGGCCGCGAGCGCGAGGTCGGCCGGTCGCTCCGCGCAGAGGAACACCCGGAGGTGGACCGGGTCGACATAAGCGACGAACGAGGCCAGGGCGGCCGGAGAGGGAGTGAACGCCGCCACGGAAGGATCGGCCGCCGCCAGCGCGACGATCCGGTCCTTGGAGAGATAGCCGACGAGCGCCGGGCTCTGCCCGCCGGTAGCGGCCGCGACGGCGAGCATCATCAACAGGGCGACCGCCCCGCCAGCTGTCCGATCCGTCGCTAGGGATCTCTGCACGCGTTCGCTCCGGTCCCGACGGTCAGGCCGTAGGCCCCATGCTCTCCCGGAGCTTCCGGCAAGCGGCTTCGAGCGGCTCAAGCTTGTCGATGACGACATTCCAGACGATCTTCGTATGGATCCCGAAATATTCGTGGGCCAGGACGTTCCGAAGGGCGATGATCTTGCGCCATTCGATCCCGGGAGCGCCGGCCCTGATCTCTTCGGGGAGCCTGCCCGCCGCCTCCCCGATGACCTCCAGGTTCCTGACGACGGCGTCGATCGTGATAAGGCTCGCGCCGAAGGCGGCTTCGTCCAAGCCAGCCGTATACGTTCGGATTCGCCGGATCGCTTCGAGGATGTCCTCGATGTAAACCCCGGAGTTCCTAGGCATAGACGACCTCGCTCAATGCGGCCCGACGGACGCCCTCCTTGAGGGAATCGGCGAGAACGAGATCGCAGGACCGGCCGAAGAGGTCCTCGAGGTGGAACTTGAGGTCCATGTAGCGGTCGAACGTCGGCGCCTCGAATTCGACGAGGACATCGACATCGGAATCCGGGCCGGCCTCGCCCCGGGCCGCCGAGCCGAAGAGGCCGATGCTCCGGACGCCGAAACGCCGCTTGATCCCCGGCGCCGCTTCCCGCAGGAGACGCAAGTACCGGGCCCCGGACTCGCCGGCGGCACCACCCGTCCGCCGCGTCTCCAT
>JBFYNT010000236.1:0-10642 GCA_041304225.1 Candidatus Aminicenantota bacterium | reverse complement strand
GGGTGATTGTTCGCTCCGGACCCACACATACGACGGGACCGGATCCACCGGGCGGCCGGCGCCGAGGGCCGTCCCTTCGGAGGTCAACCGGCGGGCGCCGCCCAGCCCGACGGCCAACCGGAGCAGGAGAATGAGCGCGCCCGCGGGCCAGAGGACCGCGACGCCAAGATCGAGCGCGGCCGCGAGGGACCGTCCGTTAGGCGCTGGCGCCGCGGGCGAGCCCCCGCCGCTGTCGCTCCGGGCGGCGACCGTCGAGAGGGGAGAGGGCTCGGCCGCTCTTGTCGCTTCCGGTCCTTCGGCTGGGAACAAGGCCTTGGCGATCGATCCTCGCGTCGCGGTCCCCGCGATGCCCGCGGGAGCGGGTGATTGTTCGCTCCGGACCCACACATACGACGGGACCGGATCCACCGGGCGGCCGGCGCCGAGGGCCGGTTGGGACGCGGGCCTCGTCGGCAGAAGCGGCGTCCGCCAGCCGAAGGGGACGAGCGTGAGGAGCGGCAGGAGCAACAGCCCGACGAGGGCCGTCGAGAGGACGAAATGCCGGATCGCGGCCGGACGGCGCTTGGCCGCCTCCGCCGCGAGCAGGGCCAGGGCCAGAACGGCCGTGGTCCTGAGGAAATAGCCGAGCATCCTAGCGTCCTTCCGTGCGGGCCTTTTCGATGAGCTCGGTCAGCCGGCGGTAATCCTCTTCGGACAGGTTCTCTTCGGAGATGTCGAGCAGGGTGGCCACGACGCTCTCGGTCGAGCCGTCGAAGAACGTGGTCATCAGGTGGCTGAGGGCGTTCTTGCGGGCCTTGTCCTTGGGCAGGCGGGCCGTGTAGGCGTAGCGGGGGCCGTCCTGGCGATGGACGAGGTGGCCTTTCTGCTCGAGGACGCGGAGCAAGGCCCGGACGGCGGAGTAGGAGGGGGGCTGCGGCAGGCGCTCGAGCACCTGGAGGGCCGAGGCCTCCTTCATCTCGTAGACGATGTCCATGATCTGGCGTTCCCGCCGGCTCAGGCTCTTGTCGGTCTTCATGCGTCTCTCCGTCGGGCCTCCGGCCCGCAGGCTTTGTCTGCTAAAATATTAGCATGCTAAAATATTAGCATCCGAAAAGGGGCTTGTCAAGCGCGTCTGCTAATTTTTTAACATCCACGATTGACTTAACGGGCGGCCCCGCCTTTCGGTTGCATGTTTCTTGACCGTGACCGGTCCGCCGACTAATATACTGAGGGCTAAGGAACAATGAAGTACCGCACACTCGGCCGGACCGGCCTCAAAGTCTCGGTCGTCGGGCTCGGAACCTGGCAGCTCGGCGGGGAATGGGGCCAGACCTTCACCCAGGCCGAGGTGGACGCCATCCTGGACCGGGCGGGCGAGTGCGGCATCAACCTCATCGACACCGCCGAATGCTACGGCGACCACCTGTCCGAGCGCCTGATCGGCGATTACCTGTCGCGCCACGACCGGGACCGCTGGATCATCGCCACCAAGTTCGGCCACGCCTTCGACGGCTTCATGGCCAGGCCCGACCGCTTCGGCGGCGAGGACGTCCGCACCCAGCTCATCGCCTCGCTCCGGGCCCTGCGGACCGACCGGATCGACGTCTACCAATTCCACTCGGGATCGGACGAGGCCTTCCTCGACGACGGCCTGAAAAGGGTCCTCGAGGACGCCCGCCGCGCGGGCATGGTCCGCAACCTCGGCGTGTCCATCCGCGGCGCGGGGAGCGAGCTCCAGGCCCGCGAGGCCTTCGGCCGCGGCTACGGCGTCCTCCAGGTCGTCTACAACCGCCTCGACCCGCGGGCCGAGTCCGAGGTCTTCCCCTACGCCCGCCGCTTCGGCCTCGGCATCCTGGCCCGCGTCCCGCTCGCGAGCGGACTGCTCACGGGCAAGTACGAGACCTGGGACAAGTTCGGGCCGGACGACTACCGCTCGACACTGGGAGCCGAGGAGATCGCCCGGCGCGTCCGCGAAGCGGAGAGGCTGGCCGAGGAGGAGCTGCCGCTCGGGGTCACCCGGACCCGCTGGGCCCTGGCCTGGTGCCTCCGCGATCCGGTCGTCGCGGCCGTCATCCCCGGCGCCAAGAACCCCGATCAGGTGGCCGAGAACGCCTCGGCCGCCGACCTGCTCTCGGTCAAGATGCCCTGATCACTTGGCCGGCAGGCACTCGTCCCGGAACCGCGCCGCCAGCTCGTCGACCTCCTTGGGCGTGAGCGCCGTCTTCCCCCGCGAGAGATAGTCGTTGAAGATCCGGTTGAAGCAGGACTGGTAGCGGAGCCGGTCGGTCTTGCCCTTCTCGTCGACGGCCGGCTCGTCGTAGAGGCGCACCGAGACGAGGTCCTCGCGGTCCTGGGTCAGGTTGTAGACGTAGTTGGCCGCGGCGAAACAGCTTTCGCTCGCCGCCTCGAGGTCTTCGTGGGCGTTGAGGCCGAGCTCGACGCCTTGGGCCAATTCGAGAAGATCGATCGGGGTGAGGTCCCGCGAGTAGAGGAAGTTGTCGCCGTCCATGCGCTGGTTGTGGAGGCCGCCGCTGCAGGCGCTGCCTTCGCCCCAGGCCCGGATGAGGCCCAGCCAGGAGCCGGACTTCTGGATGAGCAGGATGTTGTCGACGTCGGCCGGCTCGCCGGTGTTGAAGGTCACGGAGAGGACGTAGGTCTCGGCCCCTCCGCCGAGGGGGCCGGGGAAGGCGGCGTAGGCGAAGAAGGGCGACTGGCCGCTGGCCGGGTCCTCCTCGAGGTCGGTCACCCACCAGCCGAACTGGTCCTCCCACTGACGGGCTTCGAACGGCGTCCGGAAGGCGGCCAGATCGAGCTGGCCGGTGGCCGAGCGGTACAGGGCGCTGACCGCGGCCGGATGGACCGCCACGCCGTGATAGGTGAATTCTCCGGGGACGTCGGCCGGGGGCGCGGTCTTGCAGGCGGGGAGGGCGGCCAGGAGGGCCGCCAGGGTTATAAGGATGGCCGGGGATGGCTTTCGCATCGTCACGCTCCTTCCGACTATTAGACGGGGTTCCCGGTCCCGTTCTTCCTATAAGGGGAACCTAATGCGCCCCTGATCCGTAATAATCCAAGAAACCCGCAAAGTCTATCGTAAATTACGGAGCCTGACTTGAGAAGACCCAAGAGCCCCTTCGCCCCGGTCGTCATTATCATCGCCGCGCTGGCCCTTGTCCAGGCCCTGTCCGCCGCCGCGCCAGGGTCTCCGGCCGCCAAGCCCGAAGAGACCGCCCCGGTCCTCGCCAAGGCCGACGTGCCGCCCGTCATCGACGGCGTCCTCGACGACCCCGCCTGGGCGGCCGGGCTCAAGTTCGACGGCTTCAAGACCTTCAAGCCGGATTACGGCAAGGACGCCTCCCAGCGCACGGAGGCCTACATCGCCTACGACGCCGAGAACTTCTACTTCGCCTTCCGCTGCTTCGACGACGAGCCGACCAAGATCAAGGCCGCCGTCAGCAAGCGGGACAACATCTTCCAGGACGACCTGGCCTTCATCAACATCGACACCTTCAACGACCGGCAGAGCGCGTTCGCCTTCATCGTCAATCCCCTGGGGATCCAGGGCGACGGCATGGTCAACGTCCAAGGCAACCTCGAGACGAGCTTCGACGCCGTCTGGTACAGCAAGGGCGCGATCGACGACAAGGGCTGGACGGTCGAGGCCCGCGTCCCCTTGAAGAGCATCCGCTTTCCGAACAAGGACGTCCTGACCTGGCGCTTCCTGTTCATCCGCTTCTTCACCCGGACCTCCGAGCAGGTGGCCTTCCCGCCGCTCGATCCGAACTACGGCTCGCTACTGGGCCAGGCCCAGCCCGTCCAGGTCGCGGGCATCAAGTATCAGCGGGTCGTCGAGCTGCTGCCCGCCTTCACCTTCGGCCGGACCCAGGAGGCGACCGAAGCCAGCCAGGGCGCCCTCGTCCGGAACGAGGAGTTGGACATCAACGACCTCAGCCTGACCGGCAAGCTCGGCCTGACCTCGGACCTGATCCTCGACGCCACGGTCAATCCCGACTTCAGCCAGGTCGAGGCCGACGCCGGCCAGGTCGACTTCAATCTCCGTTATTCCCTCTACTACGAGGAGAAGCGGCCCTTCTTCCTCGAGGGCAGCGACCTGTGGCAGTTCGGCGGGGCCATGGAGGACGCGCCGCTCTACTCGCTCGTTTATACCCGGACGATCGTCGATCCGACCTTCGGCTTCAAGCTGACCGGCAAGATCACCCCCCGCGACACGGTGGCGGCGATCTACGCCCAGGACCGGCTGGCCGGCGACGAGGTGGACGTCCACCCCGACATCATGATCGCCCGTTATAGGCACACGCTCAAGGACGACGCCTTCATCGGCGCCTTCTACACGGGGCGGGAATACGGCCCGGGCTTCAACCGGGTCGGGGGGATCGACGGCCGCTTCCGCCTGAGCCCGATGTCGACGGCCTCGTTCCATCTCTTCGGCTCCTCGACCCGGGACCCGGGCGAAGAGGCGACGGACACCGACCACGCCCTCGCGGTCAACTACGAATTCTCCAACCGCCACGTCGTGCTCCAGCTCGGCTACCAGGACATCTCCGAGGGCTTCCGGGCCGACTCGGGCTTCCTGACCCGGACCGGGCTGCGGCAGGCCATGACCTTCGGCATGTACACCTTCTACCCGAAGTCGAAGTTCCTCCAGAGGATCCAGCCCTTCTACTGGGGCGCCCATCTCTACGACACGATCTACAAGATGTGGGAGACGACCAACGTCTTCGTCCTGCGGTTCTACCTGCCGCGCAACACCATGGTCCGCTTCGACGGCCTCTTGGCCAACGAGGTCTTCGCGGGGGCGCGCCTCAGCAACAGCGGCTATGGCTTCATGTTCGAGACCCAGCTGGCGAAGTCGATCTACGCTCAATCGCGCGTCCGCCGGATGGACAAGATCTTCTACGACCCCGCCGATCCCTACCAGGGCTACGGGACGACGGCCACGGCCGCCCTGCGCTACCAGCCCATCGACCAGCTCGACTTCATCGTCAACCTGAGCTACGTCGATTTCTACCGGTCGCTCGACAAGGTCAAGGTCTACGACTACCTCATCCTGCGCAGCCGGAACACGTTCCAGCTCAACAAGTACCTGTTCCTGCGCGGCATCGTCGAGTACAACGACTTCTACAAGCGGATGACGCTCGACGGCCTGCTGTCGTTCACCTACATCCCGGGCACGGTCGTCCACCTCGGCTACGGCTCGGCGCTGGAAAAACTGGATTGGGACGAGGGCCTGCCGGGCTTCGCCCCGAGCAGCCGCTTCCGCGAGATGCAGCGCGGCTTCTTCTTCAAGGTCAGCTACCTCTGGAGGCTTTAGCCGTGAAAAAGTACATCCTCGGACTCCTGTCGATCGCGCTCCTCATCGCCTCGATCTTCGGGGCTCCGGCGAAGGCCCCGAAGGCCCAAGCGCCGGAGCGGTCCGAACGCGACTCAGGCCCGGCCCTGTTCGTTTAACGGGGTTTGAGGGGGCAGCCCTCGGCTTCTCGAGCATTAACAACAGGTTAAGCGCTCGTGCGGCGACCTGTACGATCTAGCGGCGCTGAAATCCTCCGCTTTCGGGACCATCAGCACGGATCTCCCGTTCTCTCACGCCGGCCGCCCGTCCCGGCTGGCCGGCCATCCACGTGTCCGTGTTCGTGTCCGGGCCCTCGATTATTCGCGAACTGCAACTTTTACGCGGCCTCATCCGTCTATATGTGTGGAGTGAGAAAGATGACAAGCCCGAAGAACGACACGCACGAAGCGAGCGCACGGCACGGCGCTTCGAGGATAAAGACGCTTCGGATCTCGATGAGACCCGGGGCGTCCGTGATCAACCAGCTGGCCGCGGCCATCACCGGTCGGAGGCGGGGCGCGAGCGCCGTCCCGATGACCGTGGCCGGCTTTTCTTTCCCGTATCTCCCGGGCTTTCCGGTCCTGGCCTATCCGGGCCGGCGCTCCCAGGCCCCGGTCTATCCGCGCCGGGCCACGTATCGCTAGGATTCCTCCTGTCGGATAGGGGACGCGCGCACGGGCGCGTCCCCCTTTTCTTTTTTCCGGTCCGGGCGGTATATTATCCTCGCCGATGCCGGAACCTGAACGCCGCCTGTCCCTCTTCGACGCCGTCAACATCTCCCTGGGCTCGATCATCGGCGCGGGCATCTTCGTCATCCTCGGCGCGGCGGCGGCCGTCTCCGGTCCCGCCCTGGTCGTCTCGGTCCTCATCGCCGCCGTCGCATCTCTCCTGACCGGCCTGGCGGCCGCCGAGCTCAGCCGTCTCTATCCGCGGAGCGGCGGCGTCTACGTGTTCGCCCGGGAGACCCTGTCGGACTTTTCCGGCTTCCTGGTCGGCTGGGTTTGGCTGTTCTCGAACCTTGTCGCCGGGGCCACCGTCGCCGTCGGCTTCGGGCATTATCTGACGTTTTTCCTTCCCGGCCTGCCCTCCTCCGCCGGCGCGGCGCTCGCCATCGCCGCCGCGGTCCTCGTCCATCTCCTCGGGGCCAAGGAATCGAGCCGGCTCAACAACGTGCTGGTCTTGTTCAAGATCGCCGTCCTCCTGTTCTTCTCGGCGGTCGCCTTCCTCCATTTCCGGGGCGCCCATTTCCAACCCTTCCTGCCCTTCGGCTTCCGCGGCGTGTGGGCCGGGGCGGCGACCATCTTCTTCGCCTACGCGGGCTTCGCCCGGGTGGCCATCGTCGCCGACGAGATCGAGGACCCGCGCCGGAACGTCCCGCGGGCGACCCTGATGTCCATCTTCATTTCGACCGGGATCTATCTCCTCGTGGCCGTGGCGGCCATCGGCGGGGCCGGCGTCAAGGTCCTGGCCGGGTCCGGCTCCCCGCTGGCGGACGCCATCGGGGCCATGGGCCTGGGCTTCGGCGCCGGGCTCGTCGCCCTGGGCGGCCTGGCCGCGGCCGGGACGGTCGCCATGGCCTCCGTGCTCGGCGTTTCGCGGCTGGCCGAGGTCATGGCCCGCGACGGGGAGCTGCCGCGTTTCTTCGCCGTCCAGTCCCGCCGGACGGGCGCCCCCCGGAACGCCATCCTCCTCGGCGGCGCGGTCATGCTCGTCCTCGTCTACGTTTCCGACCTGCCGCACATCGCCTACATCAGCAGCTTCTCGCTCCTCCTCTACTACGCGGCGATGAATTTGAGCGGGCTGAAGGTCTTCAAAGGGCGCATCCGCACCGCCGCCGCCCTCGGCCTCCTGTCATGCCTCGTCCTGATGATCAGCCTGCCCCGGCTTTCCTGGATCGTGGGCGGGGCGGTCATCGCGTCCGGAGCCGTCTATTACCGTCTCAGGCCGAAGCGGCATTGACTTCGGACCCGGCCGGCGGAATAATCCCCCTTCCCGAACGTCGAGGCACGAGAGGAGAAGACCCATGAGGAGAAAGGAATTCCTGAAGATGACCGCCGGACTGGCCGCCGCGGGCGCGGCCGGCTTCCCGTTCGCCCGCCGGGCGGCGGGCGCGGTCCCGTTCCCGCCCTCTCCCACGTCCCCGCGCCTACCGGCCGCCGACCTCCTCGCACAGGCCGCCGCCGCGGGCGACGAGGAGTTCTTCTGGAAGCTCCTGCGCGAGCAGTTCATCCTCGATCCCGACTGGATCTTCCTCAACTTCGGCGGCCTGGGCTCGTGCCCGCTGCCCGTCATCGACGCCCTCGTCGGGTTCCTCCGGGCGGAGGAGCGGGCCCCGAGCGCCGGCCACGACGAGAAGGCCTGGCAGGCGGTCAAGGAGAAGCTGGCCCGCGCGCTCGGCCCGGCCTGCCGCAAAGAGGAGCTCGGCCTGATCGGCGGGGCGACCGAAGGCGTCAACGTCATCGTCAACGGCCTGCCGCTCAAGCGCGGCGACGAGGCCATCACCTCGACCCACGAGCACGTCGCCGTCCACTCGGCGCTCCTCAACCGGATGCAGAAGGACGGCCTCGTCATCAAGCTCTTCGAGCCGGACATCGTCCGCGCGGCCGGCAACGTCGAGCGCATCGCCAAGCTCGTGACGCCGCGGACGCGCCTCATCCTCATGAGCCACGTCACTTGCACCACGGGCCAGCTCTTCCCGGTCCGGGCGATCTCCGACCTGGCCCGGGCCAAGGGCATTTGGTTCGCCCTCGACGGCGCCCAGGCGCCGGTCAACGCGCCCTTCGACATCGCCGAAACGGGCGTCGACTTCTACACCTGCAGCACCCACAAGTGGATGATGGGCCCCAAGCGCACGGGCTTCATCTACGCCCGGCCGGGGACGGCCGAGGCCCTGCGGCCCCAGACGGTCGGCGGCGGCTCGTCCGTCCGCTACGACGCCGCGAAGGGCGAGCTGGTCCTCAAGCCGACGGCCGAGCGCTTCGAGTCCGGGACGCAGAACGACGCCCTGTTCTACGCCCTGGGCACGGCCCTCGACCTCGTCGCGACGATCGGCGTCGAGCGCATCTCCCGCCGCTGCCGGCCCATGGCCGAGCGGTTCTACAAGGGGCTCGGCGAGATCCCGGGCGTCGAACGCATCTCGCCCGAGGAGGAGGCCTGCCGGACGCTCATGATCGGCTTCCGGATGAAGACGCGCTCCATGGCGGACATCATGAGCCACCTGGCCAAGGACAGGATCCGGGCTCGGCCGGTCGGCGAGGGCGGGCTCGGCTCGATCCGCGTCTCGTTCTATCTCAACAACCGCGACGAGGACGTGACGGCCATCCTGGATTCGCTGAAGAAGCTGGCGGGCTGAGCACGGTCCTGTTCGTCGGGAACGAGAGCCCTCATCAGTAGCGGCCGTACTTATCGGCCAGCTCCGCGACGCGGCGGATGCGCCGCTCGAGGCCGTCCGGCGGGACCTGGTCGGCGACGCCCAGCACGTACCGCGGCTCCGAGCGCATGACCTCCAGGACGGCCTTCGTGTGCCGGTCGAACTCCTCGTCCGAGACCTGCTCCGTGAAATAAACTCCCGGCAGCCCGCCCCAGAAGACCGTGCGCTTGTCCGCCGCGCCGGCCCAGCCGGCCCACTCCTCGACGGCCAGGTCGCCGACCGGCGCCGGCGTCATGGCTTCGATGAACGTGAACCCGGCGCTCGCGACCTGCCGCAGCAGCCCCTTGAGCGTCCCGTCGAGATGGACGCACGAATACTTCCCGGCCGCGGCGATCTCGCCGCACCAGGTCTCATGGTATTCGCGCATGTAGCGCTCGTAAAAGCGCCGCCCGACGACCTCCGACGACAGGTTCTCCGGGATCATCAGCACCTCGGCCGGGCTGCTCAGAGCGAGGCCGGCCGCGGCGTCGTGGGCCCCGCGGACAACGGCCAGCGTCTCGGCCAGCTCGTCCGGCGCGTCGGCGGCGATCTCGGCGACAGCGCCGATGCCCGCGTCGAGGGCGACCAGCTGCATGAACGGGCTCTTCGGCAGATAGCACAGCACGATGCCCGCCTCACCGACCTGTCCGCGCCGCTTCCAGGCGAAGTCGTAGTCGCGCTCGTAACGGGTGTTCTCGAACAGGAAGCGGTAGGCGGCGAGATCGGCCGGCGACTTCACCAGGTGTTCGGTCGGCGCCTCGGCGAACGACTCGGTGAGCCACATCCACGTCTCGGTCAACGCGCCGCGCGGCGTCTCGACGCGGCGGCGCCTCGCATTCCCCTCGCGCCATTCGGTGACGCCGCAGTTCTCGACGATCGCCCGGAAAGGGAAGTCGCCCTGGAGGTAGAAGCCGCAGCGCAGGTCGCGGTGCCAGTCGATGTAGGCGTCGCTCGCCTTGAAGTCCGCTGGCCTCTCGCCCCGTCCGATGAGCGCCGTCGCCCAGTAGTCGAGGTCGCCGAACCAGGGGACGCGGTCGGGCTGGCCGCCGCTGAGCAAGGTCAGGACGCGCCGGCGTTCGGTCATCGTTTTCTCGGGGGCCATCGGCCCGGACTATAGCCCGGGCCCCGGCGGCTGTCAACGCGGCGCCCTCGGTCGATGGTAATGCGGCATTACTTGACATTATCATTACGTCGGTCTATCATCCAAGCCGGAGGTCGCCATGCTCTGCAAGAGGACCTATAAAAATCAGATCACGATCCCGAAGAAGGTCATGGAAAAATTCGAAGGGGTCGAGTATTTCGAGGCGCAGGTGGTCGACGGGGTGATCGTCCTGATGCCTGTCGAAGTCAAGCCGATGAACAGGGCCAGGCTCGAAAAGATACGCCAGAAGGTCTCCAGCTCGGGCCTTACAGCCCGTGACGTCGAGAACGCCGTAGCCTGGAGCAGGCCCCGCAAGTCCCAGTAAGAGGAACCGCCGCCTGACGGATCGACCCATGACTCGCGATATCAGAGCCCGCGCCGACGCCCAGTCCCGGGCCGAGGCCTGGCTGGCCGCGCGGGCCCGCAACGTACCCCGCGTCTCCTATCCGCATGAGCTCCCGATCTCGGCGCGGGCCGGCGAGATCGTCGAGGCCCTGCGCGCGCCGCGCCGCCGCGTCCTCATCGTCTCGGGTGAGACCGGGTGCGGCAAGAGCACCCAGATCCCGAAGATGTGCCTCGAGGCGGGCCGGGGCGTCGCGGGGCGCATCGGCGTCACCCAGCCGCGGCGCCTGGCGGCCATGACCATCGCCGCCCGCATCGCCGAGGAGCTCGGCGAGCCGATCGCGAGGTCGGTCGGCTACAAGATCCGCTTCCAGGACCGGACCTCGCGCGACGGCTACATCAAGGTCATGACCGACGGCATCCT
>JBFYNT010000235.1:0-2619 GCA_041304225.1 Candidatus Aminicenantota bacterium | reverse complement strand
CGAGATGCCGTCCTTTCTATTTGGGCGCCGTCTTCATGGTATCACTCCTTGTTTTCGGCATTGGCTGCCGGCAGAAGGGTGAAGTGGCCATGAATGCCGTTGCCGCAAAGGAACTCTGCACGCGCCTCCTAACCGATTATATCGAGACCGTCAAGACCTTGCAGCCGGATAAATGTGCCGGTTGGTTCACGAAGGATGCCGTTCTGATCTACCCCGACATGCCCGAGCTCAGGGGGCGCGATAGCCTCCAAGAGCTATTCGCAAAAGGGATGCCGGCAATGAAGGTTCTCGAGATGACATTCACTCTCATTCACTGGGATGTCGTCGGCTCAAAAGCCTACACGTTTGTCACGATCGATGAGCTGGAACAGGAGGGTAGCCAGCCGCCCGTTCGTGCTCTCGCGAGATGCGGCATCGTTTGGCAGCGACAGCCTGATCGAAGCTGGCAGATCTCGCATTTTCTCGTCAACTATCTGCAGGCCAAATAAGCAACGGGGCCCGGATACCTAAGGATCTAGGCCCGGAGCTCGCGGAGGTCGATCCGCGCCAGGTCGTCCGTGCCCAGGCCCTTCCGCGCGCAGGCCGCGACGTGCGTCGCGATGTCGCGGATCGATCCGAGCCCCTGGGCCGCCCGTTTCTCCTCGAGGATGTCGAGGCCGATGCGGTCCATGGCCACGGGGTCGCGGCTGAAGAAGACGCGGTTGTCGCGGGCGATCTGGGCCCCGGCCACGCTGACCGTCGAGATCTTGGCGGCCTCGCCGATGTGGAGCACGGTCTTGTCCCTGATGCACGGCGCGGCCAGGATCTCCGGGATGGCCTTCTCGCAGAAGTCGATGTGGAAGCGGACCTTGTTCGTGGTCACTCCCAGGGCGATGTTCTTGGCCGCCCAGGTGACGCCGCTGTCCTCGTTGTGCTTGAGGACGGCGATGTTGACGAGCTTGGTGATGTCCTTGGTCACGATGTCGGCGAAGCAGGACCGCTCCTCGTTCTCGATGGCGACGCCGTCGAAGGCGTTGGCGACCTCCTCGGCGATCCTCTTGATGCCCTCGCGGTCGTCGTAGTCCGTGTAGAGCCGGCGCAGCTCCTGCTCGTAGCGGCGGGCCTCGGCGTTCCCCTGCTGGGCCAGCGTCCAGAGCCAGGAGACGGAGTTGAAGATCTCGCGGTGCGAGCCCTCCCGGGTGAAGCCGCGACCGACGAGCTCGCGGAACTTCTTCAGGGTCCCGTCGTCGAACGACACGAAGACCTTCGGGTCGTAGCCCGAGACCCAGGGCACCACGCCTTCCCACTCGGCCGAACAGCCCATGACTCGGACACCCGTTGAGCCCCGGTTGATGGCCAGGCCCGTCCGCCGGAAGTCCCGGTCCATCCGGTCCCAGACGACGATGGCGTTCTCTTTGACACCCGCGCTCTTGAGCCCGGCGATCGTCTCGTTGATGGAGGCCAGCGAGGACGAGATCCTCGGCGCGCCGATGCAGTTGATCTTGATGCCTACGACGTCGTCGGGCGAGACGAGGGAGGACCAGGCGCCGGCGAGCGTCTTCTCGCCCGTCAGTTCCGTGAGCCCGGTCTCGAACGCCCGGTGGACCGCCGCCGGGTTGTAGTCGAGGTCGGCGAGCATGTCCTCGGCGGCGACCGAGACGACCCGGCTCTTCGCGGCGGCCGCGGTCTTTCCGCCGCGGCAGGCCCACGTGCCCCCGAGCAGGGCGACGCCTCCGGCCAGGCCGGCCGCGCTCCCGACGAACTGTCTGCGGGTCATCATCGGGGTCTCCCTCCGTCCCGCTACTTCTTCGCCGGCTTCAGCAGGAGGTCGTGGAAGTCGTAGCTGAAGTCGGTCGCGGGCGACACGGCTTTCATACGGGCCTCGACGATCTCGCCGTCGGGATCGAGGACGAAGGTGACGTAGGCGTCGGCCCGCAGCTCCCGGTCGCGCCACCGGACGACGAAGGTCTCCCGGCTCCAGTGCTCCAGGTCGCCGACCATGCCGGGCGTCTTGGCGAAGCTCATAGCCAGCCGGCCGCCCTCGTTCGTAATGAGGATGGGGCCGTACCAGGCGTCCTCGTAGGTCCGGGCGTAGGCCTCGAGCGGGAGCGAGGGCTTGAGCGAGGCGTCGCGCTTGGCGGCGGCTTTTTTGAGGGCCTCGTCCGTAGAGGCCTGCGAGCGGGCCGCGACCTTGAGATAGGCGGCCATCCAGTCGGTCGGCGGGGCGCCCAGGGCCTGGTCGACGACCGCGTAGATGAGCGAGTTGTAGGCGTCGTCCGATTCCTGGTTGGTCAGCACGGCGATGCCGAGCTCGAGCTCGGGGACCATGAAGACCCGCGAGACATAGCCCGTCAGCCCGCCGGTGTGGTTGACGACCTTCTTGCCGCGGTAGTCGCTGATCCGCAGGCCGAGAGCGTAGCCGTTGAAGTTCATGCGCTGGGCGGCGAGCTCCGGCGCGGGAGTCCCGATCGGGATCGGGGTGACGATCGTGGCCAGCTCCCGCTCGGTCCGCTCCGATATGAGGCGCGATCCGTCGGCGAGCTGGCCCTCGCCGAGATGGACGAGCATCCACTTGGCCATGTCTTCGGCGCAGGAGAGGATGCCGCCGGCCGCGTTCATGTTGTCGTTCTCGTCGATCGG
>JBFYNT010000234.1:0-3211 GCA_041304225.1 Candidatus Aminicenantota bacterium | reverse complement strand
CGCGCATCCCCAGGTGGAAGCGCTGGGTGCCGCCGCCCGCGACTAGGATGTCGGTGTAATCGAGGACGAAGGTGCCGTCGACGGCCGTGGCCGTGCCGTCGAAGGCGAAGGCCCCGCCCTGGCCCGAGAGGGCCGCCGCCGACCAGGTCGTCGAGGGGGTCGTGGCCGAGGTCGAGGAAAGACCAAGGGACATCCGCATCTGGTCCCGCTTGGCGTGGTTGACCGTGAACTCCCCAATCATCAGGGGCGTGTAGCTGTCGCGGATGGTCAGCAGGAAGACCAGATCGTTGAAAAAGGCCGGCTCGCGCGGCGCCGTCGGAGCGCCGGGGACGGCCGGGACCGCGCGCAGGGCGTCGTAGGCCAACCAGATGAAACCGCCGCCGTTCCAGCCGCTGCCCCAGGAGTTGGCGATGCGCAAGGCGCCTTTCTCTCCCGTGTCGATGGCGCCGTTGCCGTTGATGTCGGTCCAGACGGCGTCGTTGTAGCCGACGACGGTCATGCCGTGGGAGCCCTCGATGCCGTTGACCCAGTAGCCGACGGCGTCGCCCACCGCCGCGTCGTCGACGGAGGTCGAAGGATCGTTCACGATCTCCTTGAGCTGCCAGGAGGTAATGTAGGTCCCGAAGACCATGATGTAGCCGTTGGTCAGGAGCTGTTTGAGCAGGTCGAGGCCGTCGTCCTCGCTGACATCGCGCAGGTATTGGACCGGATCGGTCCGGACGGTGAGAGCGTGTCGCCAGGCCGCAGTGTCCAGGCACCAGGCCTTGAAGTTCGTGTCGTAGGGAAACTCGGCCCAGGTCGCGGCCCCGTGCCGTTCGAGGAGGTCGTAGTTCTCGCCGAAATAGGTCCCCTCGTCCTTTCCTTCGTTGAGCATGTTGTAGGACCACTTCGGGGAGTACTTGTCCGTGTTGACGGCGGGATTCCGGATGTCGAGGTCCCGCTGGAAGGCGGCCATATAGGAGAGCTGATAATAGGTAGTCGAGAACGAGGCGCATGAGCCGAGCGGGTTCTGGCTCCGGATGGGCGGAAAGTACTTGAGCGCGCTGTTATCGACCGAGACCGGCAGGTCGGCAGCGCTGAGGAGGGCCGGGGCGGCGGCTTGAACGGAAGCGGCGCCGGGAAGGACGCTCACGAGCTCGCGGCCGACGCGGTCGACCGAACGGACCCCGAGCGGCGCCAGGCCCCGGGCGGCCCTGGCCGCTTCGACCCGTTCGAGCCCCAGCCAATTGAGCTTGACGCCCGTGACCTGCGGATGGCGCTCCACGAGGGCCCTGACCCGGGCCTCGTCGTCGCGGAGGAGGCCGGTCCGGTGGCCGGCGGCCGACGGCAGGTCCTGGGCCGGGGAGGCCGCGAGCAGGAGTACGCCGAGCATCCCCGCGGACAGGAACTTCAGGGGCGTCTGGGACATGCGGGCGCTTCCTTTCTCGGGTTTAGTCTATTAAGACGGACGCCCATTGAAAAGTCAAGGAACCGGATATAGAATCCCGGGCGAGCGAGGTCGAACATGCCCACCTACGCCATCGGCATCGATTCCGGCACCCAGGGGACAAAGGCGCTCGTCGTCGACGCGGCCACCGGCCGCGTCCTCGGCCGGGGCCGGGCCCCCCACGCCATGGCCGCGGTCCTCGGCCCGGGGGCGAGCGAACAGGACCCGGCGGTCTGGATCGTGGCGGCCCGCAAGGCCCTGGCCGCCGCCCTGAAAGACTCCCGCGTCGAGCCCGGCCAGATCGCTTCGATCGGCGTCTCGGGCCAGCAGCACGGCTTCGTCCCGCTCGACGCCGCCGGCAAGGTCATCCGCCCGGCCAAGCTCTGGAACGACACTTCGACCATCCGCGAGAACGAGGACCTCGTCGCCGCCCTCGGTGGCGTCAGGTCGGCCATCGCCCGGCTGGGCATCGCCCCGGCGGTGGGCTTCACGGCCTCGAAGATCCTGTGGCTGAAACGGCGCGAGCCGAAGAAATACGCCCGGCTGGCCACGGCCCTTCTCCCCCACAATTATCTCAACCGCTGGCTCGCGGGCAGGTCGCACATGGAATACGGCGACGCCTCGGGCACGGGGCTGATGGACGTGCGCCGGCGGCGTTGGGACGAGGCCGCCGTGGCCGCCGTCGATCCGGAGCTCGCCGGAAAGCTGCCGCCCCTCTCCCCTCCCCGCGAGCCCGTCGGCTACATGAGGAAGACGGTGGCGGACGAGTTCGGTTTGGGCCGCGTGCTGGTCGCGGCGGGCGGAGGCGACAACATGATGGGCGCGATCGGCAGCGGCAACGTCCGGGCCGGTGTCTGCACGCTCAGCCTGGGGACGTCGGGGACGGTCTACGCCTACGCGGCCAGACCGTTCGTCGACCCCGAGGGCGAGATCGCGGCCTTCTGCGACAGCACCGGCGGCTGGCTGCCGCTCCTCTGCACCATGAACGTCACCAACACGACCGAGGTCGTCAAGTCGCTCTTCGGTCTCGACAACGCCGTGCTCGAACGGCTGGCCCGCAAGGCCGGCCCTGGCGCGGGCGGCCTGCTCTTCCTGCCGTTCATCGACGGCGAGCGCGTGCCCGTCCTGCCTTCCGCGAGCGCCGTCTTCTTCGGGCTCGACCGCCGGACCTTCGACGCCGCGCACATCGTCCGGTCGGTCATGGAGGGCACGGTCCTGAACCTGGGCTACGGCTTCGGCCGGATGCGGGAGCTGGGACTCGAGCCGTCCGAGATCCGGGCCACGGGCGGCGGGGCCCGGAGCCGCCTATGGCTCCAGGTCGTCGCCGACGTCTTCGGAACGCCCGTGGTGACGCTCAAGGAGCCGGAGGCCGCGGCCTACGGGGCGGCCCTCCAGTCGGTCTGGAACCTGCGTTTGGCCGCGGGCGAGAAGGCCGCGATCGCCGACATCGCCGACCGGTGGGTGGCCAAGGACAAGCTCGCCGCCGAGCCCGACCCGCGCAACGCCGCCCTCTACGCGGACCTCCAGTCCCGCTTCAACGATCTCTGGAGGCGGCTGGCCCCCGCCTTCAAGGCCCGCCGCGCCTCCGGCGGAGCCTAGAGCCGGCCGATTTCGCGGGCGGCGTCGTACATCGCCAGGACGTTCTCGACCGGGGTGATGGCTTGGATGTTGTGGCACGGGGCCAGGATGTAGCCGCCGCCCTCGCCCAGGATCCGCAGGTTATCCTCGACTTCGCGCCGGACCTCGTCGACCGTCCCGAAGGGCAGCGTGTACTGGTTGTCCATG
>JBFYNT010000233.1:0-5550 GCA_041304225.1 Candidatus Aminicenantota bacterium | reverse complement strand
CTCCAGAACAGGATCGCCCACGAGAACCGCCAGTTCTCCATGGTCAGCAACATCATGAAGACCAAGCACGTCACGGCCAAGAACGCCGTCAACAGCGGCCGCTGAGGGCCGTTTGACAGGCATTTTTTTTACTGATACAAAAGAGCCCTGAGGTCGAACATGGCATCCGCCGCCGAACGCTGGATCGAGGAACAGGAACGCCTGGCCAAGCCGGCCAAGGTCTATTGGTGCGACGGCTCGGACGGCGAGGCCTGGCGCCTCCTCGAGATCGGCATGAACGAGGAGCGCCTCAACGGCCCGGTCTTCCAGCCGCTCAACCACAAGAATTGGCCGACGGCCTACCTCCACCGTTCCTCCCCGAACGACGTCGCCCGGGTCGAGCAGCTGACCATGGTCTGCCACCCCACGCGCGAAGACTCGGGCCCCAACAACAACTGGATGGAGCCGGAGAAGGCCAAGAAGCTCATGACCAAGCTCTCCGACGGCTGCATGGCCGGGCGGACGATGTACGTCATCCCCTACATGATGGGCCACCCCGATTCGCCCTACGCCAAGGCCTGCATGATGATCACCGACTCGACCTACGTCGCGGTCAGCATGCGCATCATGACCCGCATCGGGACGCCCATCCTGGAGAAGCTGCGCAACCGCGAGGACTTCATCAAGGGCTTCCATTCGATCGGCACGCTCGACCCCAACCGGCGCTACATCATGCATTTCCCCCGCGAAGGCCTCGTCTGGAGCGTCGGCTCGGGCTACGGCGGCAACGCCCTGCTCGGCAAGAAGTGCGTCTCGCTCCGCATCGGCTCCTACCTCGGCTTGAAACAGGGCTGGCTGGCCGAGCACATGGTCATCATGGGCATCGAGGACCACCGGGGCCAGAAGACCTACATCTCGGCCGCCCTGCCCAGCGCCTGCGGCAAGACCAACCTGGCCATGATGGAGTCGGCCCTGCCCGGCTACCGCGTCTGGACGCTCGGCGACGACATCGCCTGGCTCAACATCGGGCCGGACGGCCGGCTCTGGGCCATCAATCCCGAGGCCGGCTACTTCGGCGTCGCGCCGGGGACGTCGATGAAGACCAATCCCAACATGATGAAGACGATCAAGCGGGGGGCCTTCAACCCGACGCTCTTCACCAACGTCGCCCTGAACACGGACACCAACGAGCCGTGGTGGGAGGGCCTCGACGGGCCCGTGCCCGAGCATCTTCTCGACTGGCAGGGCCGGCCGTGGACGCCGGCGATGGGGACGAAGGCCGCCCACCCCAACTCCCGGTTCACGGCCCAGATCGTCAACTCCCCCATGCTGGATAAAGAAGCGGAGAACCCGCACGGCGTGCCCATCTCGGCCATCATCTTCGGGGGCCGGCGGACGAGCCTCATCCCGCTCGTCACCGAGAGCTTCAACTGGTCGCACGGCGTCTTCATGGGCGCCCGGATGGGTTCGGAGACGACGGCGGCGGCGACCGGGCAGGTCGGCGTCGTGCGGCGCGATCCCATGGCCATGCTGCCTTTCTGCGGCTACAACATGGCCGACTACTGGCGCCACTACCTCAACATGGGCAACCGCATGTCGCGGCCGCCCAAGATCTTCGGGGTCAACTGGTTCCGGGTCGACGAACAGGGCAAGTTCATCTGGCCGGGCTTCGGCGACAACATGCGCGTCCTCAAGTGGGTCATCGACCGGGTGGCGGGCGCCGTGCCGGCCCGCGAGACCCCGGCCGGCCTCGTGCCGCGCCTCGAGGACCTCGACATGACCGGGCTCGACCTGCCCAAGGACAAGCTCGAGAAGCTGTTCGAGGTCAGGATCAAGGACTGGAAGACCGAGGTCGACGGGATATGGGATTTCCTCAAGCCCTACAAGGGCCGGCTCCCGGCCGAGATCCGCGAGCAGTACGAGAAGCTCGAGCGCCAGGTCCGCGCGGCCTGACGGCCATCCGCTAAACGCCGAGGACGCCCGTGGAGTAGACTGGAAAGGACGGACCTGTGGAGGACCACGTGCGGATCGGGGACCTGTCGAAACGCCTGCCGGGGCCGTGCGCCAAGGCCGTTCTGGCCGTCTTCGGCTCGTTCTTCCTGATCGCCCTGCTCTCCGTCCCCGTCACGACGACGACCGCCCGGACCCGGCAGGACGAGGGCTCGAACCTGGTCGTGCGCACGACCTATCCCCGCGAGGCCGCGATGTTCCTGCCGAAGTACCTGTCGATGAGGGCACGCCCCCCGGCCGGGACGACCGTCCGCCTTCGCTCGACGCCGTGGGTGACGACCATGGCCATCGTGATCGTATTGGGGCTTCTCGACTATGTCCTGTTCTGCCGCCTGCTCCGCCTGGGGAGACGGAAGGCGGAAGAGCCCGAGCCCGGCGCCGAAGGGCCGCTCGCCTAGCGCCGCTCGTACGATTCGGCGATCGACTGGTAGACGAGGGCCTTGAACTTGGCCTGCGCGTCGCTTCCCGTCGCCGGCAGGAGCTGGGTCATGAACACGGCGACCAGCTTCTCGGCCGGGTCGACCCAGTAGGTCGTATGGTAGGCGCCGCTCCAGCCGAAGGCCCCGACCGAGCCCGGCTCGCCGTTGCGGCCGAGCTCTTTCGTAACCCAGAAACCGAGGCCGAAGCCGTTGCCGGGGCCGCCGTAGACCGGCCCGAGGTGGTCGACGGTCATCAGCTCGACCGATTTCGGGCCGAGGATTTGAACCCCTCCCCATTCCCCGCCGCTCTGGAGCATGAGCAGGAAGCGGGCGTAGTCCTCGGCCGTAGAGAGAAGCCCCGCGCCGCCGGCATAACACGCCCTGGGGCCTTTCAGGTAAGCGGTCTCCCGCGGATCGTCGACCGGTCCGGCCTTGCCGTCCTTGCCGACGCCGGAGACCGCGGCGAGGCGCCCGGACTTCTCCTCGGGCAGGAAGAAGTGCGTATCGGCCATGGCCAGGGGCCCGGTGATGCGCTTGGCGACGAAGTCGGCCAGGCTCATCCCGGAGACGACCTCGACCAGGTAGCCGAGAATGTCGGTGCTATAGCCGTAGATGAAGCTCTCGCCGGGCTGGGCGTCGAAGGGCAGCCCGGCCAGCTTCTTGATGTACGTTCCGATGGGCTCGGGCCGGTCGGCGAGGAACCAGCCCTGGAGACCGGCCGCCTTATAGAGGTCCTTGGCCGGCCCGTCGCCGTAGGAGACGCCGGCCGAATGGGTCAGGAGGTCGCGGACCCTGATCGAGCGCTTGGCAGGAACGACCTTATAACCCGGGACTTTCTTGGAATCATCGGGGACCGCGACGGTGGTCTTGGCGAATTCGGGGATGTACTTGGATACCGGGTCGCCGAGCAGGAGCTTGCCTTCCTCGAACAGGATCATGACCGCGACGCTGGTCACGGCTTTGGTCTGCGAGGCGATGCGGAAGACGGCGTCGGTCGGCATGGGGGCGCCGGTCGACGGGTCGAGCGTGCCGAAGGCCCGGAGGTAAGCGACCTTGCCGCCGCGGGCGACGAGCGCCACCGCGCCGCCGAGCCGGCCTTCGTCGACGTACTTCTGCATGACCTCGGAGAGCCTCTCGAGGCGGGCCGAGGACAGCCCGACGATCTCCGGCCGGGCCCGGGGCAGCTCGGCGGCCAGGACCGGCAGGGTCAGGCCAAGGATGAGAACCGATGCCAAAAACCTAATGGACCTCGTCCGCCTCATAAGGGCCTCCAATGACAGCGATGACCGTCTCGTTTATACCAGAACGGCCGTCCTGCGGTCAAAATGGGGACACGTACCAAGGGTTCGTGTCCCACGATATCCCCTCACTTGATATAGGGCACGCCTTTCGCCGCGAGCCGTTTGTTGAGCTCGGGGACGTCCTTCTCGGCGATGTCCTTCATGGCCGCGAAGAGCGGCTCCGCGAAGGCCTTGAGATCGGCCAGTTGAGCGATCATCGTCCCCGTCGGCGCTCCCATGCCGGCCGCTCCCCGGCCGGCGCCCGTGACCAGCTCGGCCGCCGTGCCGCCGCGGAAAGCGACGAAGAGCGGCTTGCGGTAGAACCCTTGGTCGGCCGGGCTGAGATAGAACACGGCCTTGATGGCGGCGACCTTGTCCCTGACCGTCCCGACCTCGGCCGCGAGGTCCGGTTCGGCCGGCTTCATCGCCGAGACCCGGCCCGAGACGTCGTCGAGCTGTTTGGTCATCGATTCGATCTGCTGGAGGAGCTCGCGTCCCCGCCGGGCCAGGTCCTGTGATTCGCGGGCGAACTTCTGGCCGGCCAGGCGCTCCTCCGTCGTGAGGCCCTGGTCGGGATCCGCGAGGACCCGGAACGGCGCTTCCATCTTGCGGTCGCCGGCCTCGAGGACGGCCTTGTACTCGCCGGGGAGGGCGTAGGGCGCGAGGCCAGCCATAGCCCGGCCGCGGCCGCGCCCTTCCGCCGCCGGCTCCGGCGCCGCCGCCGCCGCCCCGCCGCGGAGGTTCCAATAGACCCGGTTGAGTCCGGGCTCCTTGGTCATGAAGGGCGTCGCCACCTCCCGCCCGTCCTTGTCCAGGATGACGAGCTTGAGCTTCGCGCCGCCGACGGCCGCGGCGTTGAGGTAATAGCTGATGGCCGCCCCGAACGGCGAGTTCGTCCCGGCGTAGCCGGCGTCGCTGTAGTTGTCGACGGTCGTCCGGTAGGAGAAGAGCGAGGCGTCCTTGACGTCGAAGAGCAGGGCGTCGGCTTTCGCCGCCTCGGCCGTCAGCCGCTCGAGCGGCCGGATGTCGTCGACGATCCAGACGCCCCGGCCGTGCGTGCCGATGACCAGGTCGTGCTCGCGCGGGTGGATCTGGACGTCCCGGACGGCCACGGTCGGGAATTCCCCCTTGAAGGGGATCCAGGTCCGGCCGCCGTCGGCGCTCACGAACAGGCCGAACTCGCTGCCGGCGAAGAGGAGGTTCCGGTTAAGGGGGCTCTCGCGGACGGTATGGAGGTAGCCGTATTCGGGCAGGTCGCCGCGGAGCGAGGCCCAGGTCTTGCCGAAGTCCTCGGTCTTGAAGATATAAGGCCTGTAGTCGTCGACCTGGTGGCGGGACACGGTCAGATAGACGCCGCCCTCGAAGAAGTGCGAGGCCTCCATCCGGGTCACCCAGTTGTCGCCCGGGCCGAAGCCCTTGATGTTGGCGGTGACGTTCGTCCAGGTCGCGCCGCCGTCGCGGCTGAGCTGGACCTGGCCGTCGTCGGTGCCCACCCAGAGGACGCCCTGTCTCAAGGGCGATTCGGCGATGGTCAGGATGGTGCAGTGGTTCTCGGCCCCGGTGTTGTCGACGGTCAGGCCGCCCGAATCCTTGAGCTTGGCCGGGTCGTTCGTCGTCAGGTCCGGGCTGGCCTTGGTCCAGGACGAGCCCCGGTCGGTCGACTTGAACAGGAAGTTGCCGCCGAAGTAGAGCACGTTGCGGTCGTGGGGCGAGAGCAAGATCGGCGAGTTCCAGTTGAAGCGGTAGGGCGGCTCGGCCAGCGGGGCCTCGGGGCGGACGCGCACCGACTCGCCCGTCTTGAGGTTATGGCGCTCGATGCCGCCCATCTGGAGGTTGCGGAACATGACCCACCACTCGACGGG
>JBFYNT010000232.1:0-6658 GCA_041304225.1 Candidatus Aminicenantota bacterium | reverse complement strand
TCAGTAAACCACAAGAGAGGCCCCCATCGGCCGGACAGGTCTTTTTTTCGTTATTTCCCCCCGCCTGAGGGGAGCCCTCCCAAGGAGGTCGTCATGAACTTCACATCCGGACTCATCATCGCCGGCGCCGTCGTCGTCTTCGTGGCCCTGGTCATCCTGGTCCTGGCCCTGCGCTACCGCAAGGTCGGCCCCAACGAGGCGCTCATCATCGCCGGCGGCCGCAAGCGCACCATCACCCTGCCCGACGGGACGAAGCAGAAGGTCGGCTATCGCTACCGCCTCGGCGGCGGCGTCTTCGTCTGGCCCGGCATGGAGAAGGTCTACGTCCTCCCCATGGACATCATCCCCGTGACGATCCGCACGCCCGAGGTCCTGACCCACGGCGGCGTCCCGATCATGGCCGAGGCCTCGGCCCAGGTCAAGGTCGACTCGTCCGACGAGGCCGTCCACCGGGCCGCCGAGCAGTTCCTGGGCATCGGCCGCGACGGCATCCGTGATGTCGCCGTCAACGTCCTCGAGGGCAAGGTCCGCGAGGTCATCGGCGGCATGTCCGTCGAGGAGATCTACCGGGGCCGCCAGGAGTTCTCGAACCGCGTCGTCGCGGCCGTCAAGTCGGACTTCGCCCGGATGGGGCTGGCCATGCTGTCCTTCGCCCTCAAGGACATCAGCGACACCCAGGGCTACATCGACTCCCTGAGCAAGCCCCAGATCGCCGCCGCCAAGCGCGACGCGGCCATCGCCCAGGCCGAGACCGAGAAGGAATCGATCATCAAGTCGTCGATGGCCCGCAAAGAAGCGGAGGTCGCCCGGCTCCAGTCCGAGGCCCAGATCGCCAAGGCCCAGTGGGAGAACGAGGCCAAGAAGGCGGAATCCCAGGTCTTCGTCAACACCAAGAAGGCCCAGGCCGACTTCTCTTACGAGCTCGAGCGGCACCGCTTGGGCCAGGACCTGAAGAAAGAGGAAGCCAAGGTCAAGCAGGTCGAGAAGGAAGAGGCCATCAAGATCGAGAGCCTCGAGATCGCCCGCAAGGAGAAGGAGCTCGAGGCGACCGTCATCAAGCCGGCCGACGCCCGCAAGTACCAGATCAAGTCCGAGGCCGAGGCCGAGGAGTACCGCATCTCCGCCGAGGCCAAGGGCAAAGCCGAGGCCCTCAAGCTCGGGGGCCTGGCCGAAGCCGACGAGATCCGGGCCAAGGGCGCCGCCGAGGCCGAGGCCATGACCAAGAAGGCCATGACCTACGAAAAATACAACCAAGCCGCCGTCCTCGACACCTATATCAAGGTCCTGCCCGAGCTGGCCAGGGCGGTCTCGGAACCCCTGTCCAAGGTCGACAAGATCGTCATCGTCGGCGGCGACAAGGAGCTCGGCACGACCAAGATCACGGGCCAGGTGGCCCAGGTCCTGGCCCAGATGCCCGACGTGGTCAAGGCCCTGACGGGGGCCGACGTCCGCGACTTCCTCAAGGCCAAGCTCTCGCCCGAGGCCAAAGACGCGAAGAAATGAGCGCCCGGCGGGGCGTCGAGGCAGGTGAACCATGATCTCTGAAAAAGTCCAACGGATCGGCGCCTCCCCCACGCTGAAGATCTCGGCCAAGGCCAAGGCCATGAAGGCCGAGGGCATCGACGTCGTCGACCTCAGCGTCGGCGAGCCGGATTTTCCCTCGCCGGAGAACGTCAAGGAGGCCGGGATCAAGGCCATCCGCGACAACTTCACGAAATACACCGCGAGCGACGGCATCCTGAGCTTGCGCAAGGCCATCGCCAAGCGGCTCAAGGAGGACTTCGGCGTCGAGTACGCCCCCAAGCAGATCATCGTCTCGGCCGGCGCGAAGAGCTCGCTCTTCCACCTCGTCCAGGCCCTGGTCGACGAGGGCGAGGAGGTCATCGTGCCGTCCCCGTACTGGGTGACCTACCCCGAGTGCGTGGCCCTGGCCAAGGGCCGGGCCGTCGTCGTCCCGACCCGCGAGGAGGACGGCTTTCTCCTGACGCCCGAGTCGCTCAAGGCCTCCAACTCGCCGGCCACCAATGCCATCATCCTCAACAATCCCACCAACCCCACCGGCGGTGCCTATTCGAAGGACCAGCTCCTGGCCCTGGCCGAGGTCATCAAGGGCGAGGACGTCTACGTCATCGCCGACGAGATCTACGCCAGCCTGGTCTACGACAACTTCAAGTTCACGAGCTTCGCCGCGCTCGGCGAGGACGTCAGGAAGAAGACCATCGTCGTCAACGGCGTGTCCAAGTCCTACTCCATGACGGGCTGGCGCATCGGCTTCGCCGCCGGGCCGGCCGAGGTCATCGACGGCATGTCCAAGATCCAGAGCCACACGACCTCCAACGCCTGCTCCATCGCCCAGATGGCCGCGCTCGAGGCCTACGACGGCCCCCAATACGAGGTCGCCAAGATGGTCTCCGAGTTCCAGCGCCGCCGCAACTACTGCTTGATGCGGCTGGCCGCCGTGCCGGGGATGTCGTGCTTCAAGCCCCAGGGCGCCTTCTACCTCTTCCCGAACGTCCGCTCGTTCTACGACAAGGAGGCGAACGGGGCCAAGATCCGCAATTCCTACGGCATGGCCTACTACCTCCTCAAGGAGGCCCGGGTGGCCATCGTCCCCGGCGACGCCTTCGGCGCGGACGACTACATCCGGCTGTCCTACGCGACCTCGATGGCCAACCTCGAGAAGAGCATGGACCGCGTCGTCGAGGCCCTGGCCAAGCTCAAGACGGCCAAGAAGGTCAAGCGGGTCGCCCTGCAGAACACCGTGACCCGGGTGAAGAAGCCCGTTCCGGTCGAGACCGTGGCCGACGCCCGGATGCGCGACGCGCTGGTCGCCGAGATGGAAGGCCACCTGGGCTACGAGGGCCGCTATGAATGGAGCGCCCGCGTCGGCGGCGCCGTCCTCCAGCTCCGGACCAACGTCGCGGCCCTCAACGACTTCTGGATCGAGAACTTCCCGCCGGCCCCGGGCGAGGCGGGCGTCAAGCCGCACGGCGTCGTCTACGCCGTCGACGGCATCGCCGGCCGGGAGCCGCGCGGCTTCTATCACGAGGGAACGCAGACCGGCGTCCTGGTCAACACCGACCACTACGGAACGCTCCGCAGCCTGGCCCTCGGCCTGGCCATGGACATCGCCGCCCGCGCGTCCGGCTCCGGCGCAGCCGGGGCCGTACGCGGCATGTCGGCCGACCTCGACGGCCACGGGATCATCCTGGTCGGGCCCCCGGGGACCGGGAAGACCGAGCTCTTCTTCGAGCTCCTGGCCGATCCCCGTTTCAAGCTGCACGCGAACGACATCGTCTTCGTCGAGGTCGCCGGAGGCCGGGCCTCGGCCGACAACGTCGAGCGGAAGCTCTACATGCCCACCGCGACAGTCGAGCTCGATCGCCGCCTGGCCCCCCTCTTCGACCGCTGCAAATGCGAGAACGTGGTCGTCCGCAAAGAGGATTGCTCCGACCTCGAGTGCCAGAGGGCCGACGACTGCCGGCTCGACCGGGGCTCGCCGTACTGCTACAAGGCCGCCAAGGAGGCCCATGCCCTGCTCGATCCGGGCTGGCTCGGCGGGCCGGCCGCCTCGGTCCGGCGGACGGACCTGCGCTGGCTCGTCCTCCTGAGGAACGACGCCACCTCGCCGGCTCTCGTCGAGCTCCCCAAGGACGAAGCCCTGCGGGCCCTCGAGGCCGGGGAGGCGGCGGGGGCCAAGAAAGCCCTCACGGGCGGCAAGCCCCAGCCGTTCTACAATCCCCATCTTCTCGGGGCGGGCCCGGAGAGGATCGAGGCCCAGAAGGCCTTCTTCGACCGGCTCCTCGGAACCGTCCGGTGCGTGCTTTTCAATAGCGGCGCAGCCGGGGCGGACCGGCTCAAGGAGCTCGTCTCGTCCGGCCGCTGAGGGGGCCGTTCGCGGCTAGCCGGCCGGGGTGAGGCCAGTCCCCCGAAAAATCACCCATCCATCCATCGTCCACGATGATTGCCAGGGACGGCCGCCCGCCTGATAATCATCATCGGCGCAAAAGCCCCGGGAGCCGTCTTGAAGAGGTGCCGCTTTTGCTATATAAAAGAGGAACAAAGGGATACACGGAAGGAAGAGTCATGACCACCATGTCCTCCGGCCAAAGAGCCCCCCGGGGTTACACCGTGATCGAGGTCCTCGTCGTCCTCGGCATCATCGGCATCTTCATGGTCGTGTCCTACCCGAGCCTCCTCAACATCATGGCGGTGAGGAACCTCGACAACGCCACTCGCCAGATCCAGACCTACCTGCAAATGACGAAGCTCCGGGCCGTCGACACTAAGATCGTCCACCGGGTCCGTTTCTACCAGGCCGACGGCGGCTACTGGGTCTACGAGATGGAGCGCCTCCAGATCGACGGCACCTGGGTCAGGGTCGAGGGCCCGCCCCGGAGGTCCATTTCCAATGACTTCGTCGTGACCCTCGACCTCCCGCTCGACGGCTCGGATCCCATCGTTATTTTCTCCCCCGTCGGGTCCGTAGCCAACTTCGCCGTCGACCAGAATACCATCGTCCTCCAGAGCCCGAAGCTCGACCGCCCGAGCCAAATGGATGAGCGGGTCATCGGCCTGTTCATGGGCGGCTCGATAAGTTATGCCAAGAGAAAGAGCTCCTAAGATGAAGACAACGAAGCGTGAAAGCGGATTCAGCCTGGTCGAGGTCCTGGTCAGTCTGTTCCTCGTCGGCGTCGCCGTCATCGGGCTGGCCCAGCTGTTCCTGGTCGCCGTCTCCAACAACGTCCGGGCCGACCGGATGGCCAACGCGACCTTCCTGGCCCAGCAGCAGATCGATTGGCTCCGCGGCTTCACCCTGGACGAGCTGACGGCCTACGCCGGCACGCCCCTCGAGTCGCGGGACGAGATCCTCGACATGAACCTGGACGGGACCAACGATTACCGCCGGGTCACGGAGCTGCGCATCGTCGGCGACACGTTCCAGGCCCTCATCCACGTCTATTCCGCCGAGAAGCTCGGCGTCTCGACCGCCACGGAGCTCCTGGCCGATCCCGGTCAGCACCGGCCCAAGGCCATGATCACGACGATCATCACCCGATGAAGGAGCGACAGCCGTGAAACAACTCCTGACCACCCCTTCGAAGCGGGCCGCGGGATTCACCATGGTCGAGCTCCTCGTCGGCAGCGCGGTCATGCTGGTCGCCGTCCTGGGCGCCCTGTTCATCTATTCCCGCAGCAACAAGGTCTCGGTCGAGCAACAGATGGTCACCGAGGTCCAGAACGACGTCCGGTCCTCGATGTTCTTCCTGTCCCGGGACCTGCGCATGGCCGGGGCCGGCCTGCCCGAGCAGTTCGGCGGCTGGTTCCTCGAAGGCGAGAACAACGAGGACCAGGGGGCCGAGGTCCTGCCCGACCGGATCATCCTCATGGGCAACATCGAGGACCCCCTCAACCTGCCCATCCGGAGCTATCAGGGCTCGGCGGTCGTCCTCGACATCGAGGATTTCAGCTTCGAGCAATACTCCTATCCCGACCCTTTCTATACCAACAAGTACGTCCTCGTCCTGCCCAATCCCGATTCCCTCTGCCGGGCGGCCGAGGTCCGGATCGTCACCCACGTGACCCACTCCACAGGGGGGACCAACGAGCGGTTCAACTTCTCCCCCGGCCTGGCCCCGAACGTCGATCCGCCGGGCGGGCTGTCCGGGACCTGTTCGAGCGCCGACGACTACGACGGGGGCACGATCAGCTTCGTCAACGTCAAGGAATACTGGCTCGACGTCACCGGGAACTACCCCGGGCTGACGGCGGGCGTCGACGGCTACATCGGGAACGGCGAGGGGGGCATCCTGTACTGCACCCACAACGGCGTCCACTTCCCCCTGGCCCGCAACATCGAGAACTTCCAGCTCGAGTACAACGGCGACATGGACAACGATCTCCTGCTCGACGGCTGGTCGCCGTGGCAGGTGACCTGGACGGTCGCCGAGGTCGCCCGGATCCAGCAGGTCCGGATGTGGGTCCTGGGGCAGACGGCCCAGCCCTTCACCTCGGTCGGCAGCGGGACCGTCCCTGGCGCCGTCCAGACCTACCGCCGGCCGGCCCTGTCGGACAGCCCGGCCGCGGCGGCCGACGACAAGCACCGGAGGTACCTGCTCGAGTCGACGTCCAACGTCCGGAACATGAGCCTCAACCTCTACAACCTCGGCCAGCGATGAGGAGCATGCCATGAACAGACCGATCAAGGACCGCCGCCGGGAACGGGGCTCCGGCCTCATCGTCGTCATCATGGTCGTCGCCTTCATGCTGGCCGTCGGCATGCTCCTGCTGACCGTCACGGGGACGAGCCCCAAGGCCTCCGAGAGCATGCGTCTGCAGGGCCTGGCCTTCGACGCGGCGGAAGCGGGCTTCAACGCCGCCTGGATCGTGCTCAACGACAACTTCCTCAACCGGGTCTCGACGACCTTCAACGGTCAGTACAGGACGGAGTTCGGGGGCTCGCCGGGCCTCGACGATCCGGCCAGCCCGAACTACTTCCGAGGCCTGACGGACGCGCAGATCGTCGCAGACGTCCACGCCGACCCGACCAACGCGCTCTTCGACTCCGAGCCGCTAGCCACCGACCCGCGCTGCACGTTCACGGTCTTCCTCATCAACGACGAGGCCCCGGGGACGATCGTGGCCGACGACAACGACT
>JBFYNT010000231.1:0-2873 GCA_041304225.1 Candidatus Aminicenantota bacterium | reverse complement strand
TGTTCGAGGACCACGTCCGCCCGCGCCTGGCCGGCCGGGGCCGCGGTCTGATGTCCCGCCGCATCATCCGCATCACGGGCCTGGGAGAATCGGCCATGGAAACCCGGCTCAAACCCTTTTACGCGCTCGTTCCGCCCGAGGTCACCGTGACCACCCTCGCTTCGCCCGGCGACCTGTCGATCCGATTGACCTATAAGGGGCCGGGGCCGGAGTCCGCGGCGGCCGCTGTCCTTGACCGCCTGGAGCGGGCGCTTGTTCGGCGGGTCGGGCCCTGGATCTATTCGCGCGACGGCGCGGACCTGGCCGATGTCGTGGGGGCGGCCCTCGAGTCCCGCGGTCTGACCGTGGCCTGCGCCGAGTCCTGCACCGGCGGGCTCCTCGGCCACCGGCTGACCGGACGCCCCGGAAGCTCCGCCTATTTCCTGGAGTCGGCGGTCGTCTACGCCAACGAGGCCAAGGTCCGGCGGCTGGCCGTCCCCGCGGGACTCATCGCCCGGCACGGCGCCGTCAGCGCTCCCGTGGCCCGGGCCATGGCTCTGGGCATCCGCGCCTCCTCCGGCGCCGACTTCGGCCTGGCCGTGACCGGCATCGCCGGTCCGGGCGGCGGCACCCCGGCCAAGCCGGCCGGCCTCGTCTACATCGCTTTGGCGCGCGGGGGACGGGTCGAGGTCGAACGACGCATCTTTTCCGGCGGCCGGGCCAACGTCAAGTTCCAGTCTTCCCAGAAAGCCCTCGCGATGCTGAGAAATATCCTTATCAAGCTCCCGCCAAAGGCCTTATAATAGGTGCCGGGTGCGTCCATGCGGGCCTTCATCGCCATCGACCTCGATCCGGACATCAAGAAGAACGTGCAGGATTTTGTCCGGACTTTGAGGGCCACCCGGGCGGATATCCGCTGGGCGGAGCCGGGAGGGATGCATCTGACCTTGAAATTCCTCGGCGAGATCGACGACGGCCGGGCGCTCGGGGTCCGGACGATCCTGGCCGCGGCCGCCGCGCGTCAAGCCGCCTTCCCGCTCCGGCTCGAAGGGACGGGCGCTTTTCCCGGGGAGCGGAGCCCCCGCGTCCTCTGGATCGGCGTCGCCGCCGGCCCCGGGCTGGCCACTCTCCAGATCGGGCTCGAGGAGGCCCTCGAGGCCGAAGGCTTCGAGCGCGAGACGAGGGAGTTCAAGCCGCATCTCACTCTCGGACGGGTCAAGGGACCCGCCCGCGTCGGCGAGGCGATGCTCGAGCTCGAGAAGCGCCGGACGGAGGGGTTCGGGGAGATGACGGTCCGCAAGGTCGCGCTCTTCGAGAGCCGCCTGCGTCCCGCGGGCGCGGAATACCGGATCGTCCACGAAACGGAGCTCGCATGAATGCTTTGATCGTCCTCGCCTCCTATCTCCTGGGCTCCGTCCCGACCGGGTACCTGATGGTCCGCTGGACCGGCCGCAAGGATGTCCGCGATTTCGGCAGCCGGAGCACGGGGGCGACCAACGTCCTCCGGGTCGGAGGTTGGAAGACGGCCCTGCCCGTGGCCGTCTTCGACGTCCTCAAGGGCTTTCTTCCGGTCTTCCTGGCCGTCCGGATCCTCGACGACCCCTTGCTGGCGGCGATCTGCGGCTTCGCGGCCGTCATCGGGCATTGTTTTCCATTCGCCATCGGCTTCCGGGGCGGCAAGGGCGTGGCCACGTCGCTCGGCGCCTTCGCCGCGATCGCCTGGGCACCCTGCCTGGCCAGCCTCGGGCTCTTCCTGGTCGTCGTGGCCCTCACCCGCTACGTTTCGCTCGGTTCGATCCTGGGCTCCCTCGCCTTCCCGGCGGTATTCCTGGTTTCCGGCGGCCGCAAGGACGTGGCGGCGGTCGCCGCGGCGCTGGCGCTCCTGATCGTCCTTCGCCACCGGGCCAACATCGGCCGCCTCCTCGAAGGCACGGAGAGGAAGCTCGGGGAGAGGGTGCCTTGAAGGCGGCTATCGTCGGCGGCGGCAGCTGGGGCTCGGCCTTCGCCCGCTACCTCGGCTCGCTCGGACACCCGACCCGGCTTTGGATCAGGGAGCCGGACATCCTCCGGGAGACCCTGAAGACCCGCGAGAACGCCGCCTTCCTGCCCGGCTTCAAGTTCCCCGAAGCGGTCGACTTCTCGGACGACCTGCGCGAGACGGCCGCCTTCGGCGAGCTGGTCTTCATCGCCGTCCCGTCCCAGTTCTGCCGGACGGTCTACGGCCGCATCGCCCCGGTCCTCGGCAGGGACAGGACCGTCGTCAGCCTGACCAAAGGATTCGACAAGCGGACGCTGATGCGGATGAGCCAGGTCATGGAGGAGGTCTTCCGGCCTCCCCTCCGGCCCCGGCTGGCCGTCCTCTCCGGACCGAGCTTCGCCCGGGAGGTCGCGGCCGGGAACCCCACGGCCCTGGTCGTCGCCTCGCGCGAGCCGGCCGCCGCCCGCGAGGTCCAGCACGCCATCTCGAGCGAGCGCATCCGGGCCTACACTTCGACCGACGTCACCGGGGTCGAAGTGGCCGGGGCCCTGAAGAACGTCGTGGCCATCGCCTCCGGCATCGCCGACGCGATGAAATTCGGATTGAACACGAGGTCCGCTCTCATCACCCGCGGCCTGGTCGAGATCACCAATCTGGGCCTCGCCCTCGGCGCCCGGAGGGAGACCTTTTCGGGCCTGGCCGGCATGGGGGACCTCATCCTGACCTGTACCGGGGAGCTCAGCCGGAACCACCGTGTCGGACAGGAGCTCGGGCGGGGACGGAAGCTGGCCGAGATCCTGGCCGGGACGCGGATGGTCGCGGAAGGCGTTCCCACGACGGTCGCCGCGCGACGGATCGCCCGGGCCCTCGGCGTGGAGATGCCCATCTCCGAACAGATCTACCAGGTCCTCTACCG
>JBFYNT010000230.1:0-7472 GCA_041304225.1 Candidatus Aminicenantota bacterium | reverse complement strand
AGGTCATGCCGGCCTTCGTCCGCTCGGGCCTGCCGTTCCTCAACCGCGAGAACATCGACGAGATCGCCACGACGCGCTTCGGCCGGGGCCGGCTGGACGCCTTCCGGGTCCGCCTGCGGGCCTACCGGGAGACGATGCGCTGGCCGGTCGACGAACCCTACCGCCGGCAGTTCGAGCGCATCTTCAACCTGCTCGTCGACCTGGCCGGACGGGAGCCTTCGTATTTCAGCTCCGTCCGGGCGGAGCTCGCGAGCTGGGTGCTCCACAGGTCCGATCCCGCGCTCGCCCGGACGGCCGAGCGGGAGGTCGACCGGATGATCCGCACGTACGGAAAGCCGGCGCCAGACCGACGACCGGGTCCGGTCGGACCCGCGGTCCGGCGGATGCCGGCTCCCCGGCCGGTCTGCGACGACAGCCTCACGGGTGCCGAAGCCCGGCGCGTCCGCTCGGTCCTGGCCATGCCGTCCTTCCTCCGCGATTCCGTCCGTCTCGCCTGCGGCGTCGAGGACTTCGACCCGGGCGAGATCGCCCCGGACGGGCTCTGGGTCTCGCGCATCTACAGCGCCCCGCGCCGGACGACCTACCGGGTCAGCGTCAACACGACGGCCGGCCGCCACTACGACCTCAAGCTCGTCCTGCCCGAGGGGCCGCGCGACGGGGCCGAGCACGAGACCAGGCTCTGGTCCGCGGTGCTTTCGGACCAGCCGGGCGGGCCGCGGGTCCTGCCGCCCCTCGGCGCGACCGACGAGCGGACGGGCGCGGTGACCTGGCGACACCTGGGCGACCTGACGGTCTGGGAGAAGATCCGGGAGTTCGCCGGCCGCCGGGCCGTGGACGGCCCGCTCCCCGCGCCTACGGTCTGGCGCAAGCTCTACGTCGAGGCCATGTCGGCCCTCTTCGGGGCCTGGCAGACGGGCGGGCGCCGCATCCTGCCCGGCCGCGTCTCCCCGGTCAACGTCGTCGTGCCCGATCTCGAGTTCCGCGACGACACCTTCCTGGCCTCGATCGACGGCTGGAAGCCTTCGTCCGGCCCGCTGGCCATCGTCCGGCCCATGGTCGACGGCTTCTATCGCCGGCCGACGGCGAACTATCCGTGGCTCAAAGGCCACCTCGACCTCGACTGGCTCTTCGACGCGGCTTACGACGCCCTGGGCCGGGAGAAGGCGGCCGCGTTCTTCGCGGCGCTCCAGCCCGAGCTCGAGCGCAAGCCCCTGCCCTCGCTCCCCGGCGAGGACCTGGCCGCGCGCCTGCGCCGGTACCGGGCCGAATTCGCGCGCACCTACATCTTTCCGCTGCCGGCCCAGACCGCGGTCGAGGCCTACCGCGAGTGGCGCCAGGCCGACCCGCTGGCCCCGTCGAGGGACCGCGAGCGCAAGGTCCTCGACCTCTATCGCCGCTACTCCCTGGAGCGATTCCCCGAGATCGTCCGCTACTACCTCTACCGCCACACCTATTTCGCGGGGCGGAGCGAGAGGATCGAAGCGCTCTTCGACCGGCTGCTCGCCCGGCTTGGCGCGGCCCTCGACGAGCCGGCCGTCCAGCAGATCGAGCTTTCGGACCTTCAGGCGGCCCTGCGCGACGAGCGCGACCGCCTGGTCTTCAGCCGCATGGTCTTCCCGCGGCTCGATCCGGACCGCCGGCTGGACGTCAAGACCCGGGGCGACGAGGGCGAGCGGCGCGTCGTCGTCCGGTCCTTCCTCCTCGACCGGTCCGGCCGGACCTACACCTTCAACGAGACCCTCGATCCGGCCGAGATGGGCCAGGCCTACCGGCTGTTCTTCAAGGAGAACTACCCCAAGGTCGTCTCCCAGCAGGACCGCCACTTCGTCCTCAAGGACGCCCAGGAGAGGCTCGTCGGCGGCCTGTGCTACCGGATGCTCTCGAATCGGGTGGCCTGGATCGACGTCATCGCCGTGACCGCGAGCCTGAAGTCATCGGGCCTGGGCGGGGCGGCCCTGGACGACTTCTGCGCCCGCATGGCCAGCCAGGGCCTCCCCCTGGTCATGACGCACCTCTACCTGCCGGGGTTCTTCCTGAGGCACGGCTTCCGGTTGGACAAGCGCTGGGGCGCCCTGGTCAAGACGCTTTGACGCGGATCGTCGCTTGGCCGGCGACGGCCGAGTTGGCGCTCTCCTCAGAGGCCGATCGACCACCCCAGGGAGAGGGAAAGGTCCGGAGAGGCCTCCGACGTTCCAAAAGCCGCGTTGAGCATCACGCTGCTCCCCCGGCCGATCCTCACCGACAATCCCAGCCCGAACGACGACGGGGGAGCGACGCCGGCGATGACCTCGGTGATGGCCGAATACGAGGCCATGAGGGCGTACTTGCCGGCCGCGAACGCGTGGCCGAAGGAGAACGCATACGACCAGGCGTTTTGGAGCTCCAGCTCCGGCAGGTCGCCCAGGATCCAATAGTGGACGTCGGCGAAGAGGAAGACGCCGCCGATCTTCTTGGACAAGCCCACGCCGACGCTGTAGTCCCACTCTCCCGTCCCAAAGCCCTGGTCGACGTCCGCCAACGGCGCTTTGATCTGTCCCGACAGCTGGATGGCCGGCGTCGCCCCGCTCTCTCTCACGAGCGTCAGACCGGCCATGAGGACCGGATCCCCGACGCCGGACTGCTTGAATTCGACGACTTCGGGGACGAGGACCGGCTCGCGCCCCTGCCTCTGGCTGACGGCCGAACTCTCCGTCCCCCCGGAGGGAAGCACCCCCACGCCCGTATAGGAGACGTAGGGGGTCGTCTGGTAGATCAACGGGACGGTGACGGCCAGGATGAAAGTTTCCGAGGAGTAGGTCAGCCCGTTGAAGAAGAAGTAACCGCTCGTCGGCTGGGTGAAGACGTACGTTCCCCGGGCCATCTGCAGGGACCCCGTGTAGGAGAACGAGTCGGCGGCGGCCGGGACGGCGGCCAGGGCCATGAGCATGGCCCCGGCCGCCGCGAGAGTCATCCGACTGACTCTGCGCGCGTTCATGGTTCCGTCAACCGTTCGCCTGCAGGCGGTTGGCCAGCCGCTCCATGACCTTGAGCATCTCGTCGAGCTCGTTGGCCGCCTTCTCGAGCCGATTCTGGACCTGGTTCATGTCCTTGGTCATGTCCTTGTTCTGGAACAACTCGCGGTTCTGGTACATTTCCCGCCACTGCTCGAGGTTGCCCTTCATTTCGCCGGCCATCTTGGCCGTCCCCTCGCCCATCTGCTTGAGGGCGCGGATCTGGGCCTGCAGCTTGATCTGCGACTGGGTCTGGCTTTGCGACTGGGTCTGGACCATCTTCCGGTCCAGGCTCTTGACGAGGTTCTGGGCCCGATCCTGGATCTGGGTCATCCGCTGCGTCATCGTCTGCATCCTGAGCATTTGCTGCTGCTGGAGCTGTTGCTGCTGCTGCTGGGCGGAGCCCTGGGCATAGACGCCCGCGACGAGGACCGCCAGCGCGGCGACCAGGATGACGCTTCCGAGGACTTTTTGGCGTTTCATGGTTTCCTCCTTGTTCGCCAAATCTTGGCTTGTCGGCCATACCCAATAAATGCATGATCGGTGCCATTTATTTATGTTGTTGATAATGAATACTTAAAAAGAAAAGACTTGGGCTTATTATTCGACAATTTTGTCGGCAGAACGACAATCTCGTTGGGATCCGGTCCGGCCGGATGAGGATCAGGGCTCGGAGGAGGCTTGCACCGGCTTCTTGACGCGGAGGTCCGGCGAGACTTCCTTCTTGCCGAGGAATTCGTAGCTGACCGCCCCGAACTTGCACGAGGAAACGCACTTCAGGCAGCGGACGCAATCGGGCGAGTTGGCCTTCTCGTAGATCTTGATCTCGACGGGGCAATCCTTATAGCACTTGTCGCAGAGCGTGCATTTCTGGTCGTCGACGGCCATGCGGAAGAGGCTGGCCTTGTTGAAGAGGCCCCAGAACGCGCCGAGCGGGCAGACCGTCCGGCAGAAAGGCCGCCGGCTGAGGACGAACCAGCCGAGGAAGAGGACGAGGAGTCCGAGCTTCCAGTAGTACATGAAGCCGATGAGGGGCCGCAGGTCGGCCTTGATGAGCATGAGCGGGATGCCGGCCTCGAGCGTCCCGGCCGGGCAGATCCACTTGCAGAACCAGGTTTGGCCGTAGCCGAACTGGTCGACGACGAGGAGCGGCAGGGCGACGACCGTGGTGGCCAGGACGACATAGCGGAAGTAGGTCAGGAAATGCGGCAGCTTGATCTTCGGCGAGGGGATCTTGTGAACGAGCTCCTGGAAGAAACCGAAGGGACAGATCCAGCCGCAAGGCATGCGGCCGACGGCGCTGCCGACGGCCGCGAGGAAGCCGGCGACGTAGAGCCCGAACTTCTTCTCGGCCACCGACAGGTTGAAGCGCAGCCCGCCGAAGAAAGTCTGCATGGCGCCGACCGGACAGGCGCCCATGGCTGAGGGGCAGGAGTAGCAGTTGAGGCCGGGGACGCAGACGCCCTTGACGCCGCCCTGGAAGATGCCGCCCTTGAACCACGAGGGGATCCAGGCGTTCAGGCCGAGGGCGAAGAAGGCCTGGTACCAGGGCCGGCGGTCCCGGGGCTTGCGGGGGAGCATGGTCCTTGTCGCGGCGCCCATGGTCCCCGCTCAGCCGATCCCGATGCAGTCGAGGCAGACGGTGATCGCTTTCTCGAGGACCGTCCGGTACTCGCCGAGGAGAAGCCCGGCCGTCATGACGCCAAGGGAGAGGACGAGCAGGACCCAAGGCAGCTTGCGTTTCACCGGGCTCCCCCGCCGACCAGGGCGACGATGGCCTTGTCGAGCGCGGCCGCCAGCTCGTCGGTGGCCCCGACATGGGCGTGGGTGATCGTGCCGGTCGAGTCGATCAGGTAGACGACCGGGATCTCCTGCACGTCGTAGGCCTTTTTCATATCCTTGGCCGTCGCGGCGACGCCCGCGGCGGCCGCGCCGCCCGGCGCGTCGGCCAGCATGGGGTAGGTGATCTTCAGCTTCTGATAGAAGGGTTTGACGACCTTCCCGCCGGCGTCGTCGAGGGCGATGCCCAGGACGAGGAGGCCGCCCTCGGCCCCGCCGGCCGGCCGGTAGGTCTCGCTGAGGTGCTGCATATGCGGCATGGCCTTGCGGCAGGGCACGCACCAGGTGGCCCAGAAGTCGACCAGGACGGCCGCGGGGTGGGACTTGAGGACCTTCATTTCGCCCGCGACGGTCTCGGCGACGACGACGGTCAGCCGGCCCCCTTCCATCGTGACGGTATAATCCTTGCCGTCGACGTTCTTGAGCGAGAAGGGCACGAACTTGGCCCCCGGCTTGAGGACGGCAATCGCGGAGGACCCGAGGAGCAGGACGAGGGCGAGAGCGGCGGCGGTCTTGGAAATGGCCTTCATGCCTGCTAGTTTAGCGGTCCCCCCCGGCTAATTCAAGTTCGCTTCAGAAACGGATGACCAGGCCGAGGCCGGCCGAGAGACCTCCGAGGCTGGCTGTGATCGGGTCTTCCTCATCGCCGGCCGTCAGGGTGCAGGCGCGGTAGCCGCCGTGGACGTCCAGGCCGAACGACTTCCCCAATCCGATGAGAAGACCCGCCTGCCCCAGGACGCCGAGCCCGCCCTCGCTCGCCGTCCCGAGAGGATTCTCCTCTTTGAAGAGAAAGTACGCGGCCGCGGCCCCGATGTAGGGCCGGACGCTCTTGCCGCCGAACTGGAGCCGCAGGCCGGCGAAGAGAGGGACGACGCTCATCTTGGTCGTCTCCTCGGATTCGGTGGTCAGGCCGCGCTTGGAGAAGATCTCGGCGCCCGCCCAGGCCCTAAAAACGCCGGTGATGGGCACGGCCAGCTCGACGCCGAACGCCGGCCCTCCGCCGTAGACCTCCCGGAAGACGGCGTCGGACGGGGCGAAGTACCCCGCCTTTATGGTGAGCGAGGTCTCGGCGGCCCGGGCGGTTGTCGCGCCCAGGGCCAGAACGAGGGAGAGGACAACGGCCATCGCTTTTGGCATTTTTCTCATCGCGTGCACCTCGAGCCCGTCAATTGACGACGAGCGAGATCGTGTCCTGGACCTCCAGGCTGCCATAGGTTCCCCGGACCGTGATCTCGTAAGTTCCCGCGGGAGTTCCTTCATCCGCGCCGCCCCCGCCGCCCGCGCTGCAGCCGGCGGCGACGAGCATCAGAACGGCGAGCACGCCGGCCGCGGCCAGGCGCGGGGCTTGCCGGCGTCGCGGCGCTCTCAGGAACACGCGGACGAGCGCGAGAAGCGCCCCGAGGGCCAGGAGCAGGGCCGCGCCCGGCGGCCGGAGTCCTTCCCGTCCGGCCAACACGCCGGCCCCCGAGCTTTGGCGGGCCGTCGTGGACAGGGTCATCGTCGAGGTCGCGGTGCCGCTGCCCGGCGTCACGCTCGTCGGCGAAAACGAAGCCCTGCAGCCCCGGGGCAGCCCGGTCGCGCGCAGCGAGACCGCGGCGTTGAACGTGCCGTAACGGGGCGCGAGCTGGACCGTGAAGGTCCCGCTCGAGCCCGCGCTGACCGACCTGGTCTCGGGCGTGGTCTCCACGGTGAAGTCGGTCACGGTGAACGTCGCCGGACCCGAGACGCCGCCGGCCGGGGCCGGGTTCCGGACGGTGATCTCGAACTCGCCGCCCGCGGCGATGTCGGCGGACGGGATGGAGGCCTGGATCTCCGTGGCGCCGACGAAGGTCGTGGTCCTCGCCGAGCCGTTCCAAAGGACCGTAGAGCTCGAGACGAAGCTCGAGCCCTGGACGGTCAGGGTGAAGGCGGCCCCGCCGCCGATAGCCTGGGCCGGCGCGACCGAGGCCAGAGCGGGAGCGGGGTTCTCGACCAGGAAATCGAGGGCGTTGGAAACGCCGGCGCCCGCCATCCGCACGACGATCGGGACGGCCTTGCCCAGTACGAGGTCGGAGGCGGGGATCGCGGCGTCGAGACGGCTGGCGTCGACGAAAGCCGTCGTCCGGTCGTTCCCGTCCCAGGTCACGACGGCCCCCGAGACGAAGCCCGAGCCGAGAACGGACAGGGTGAAGGCCCCGCCGCCCACCGGCGCGCTCGAGGGCGAGAGGGACGAGGCGGTAAAGGCGTACACCATGGGGCCGCTCAGCGCTCCCGCGAGCGGGGCCCGGCCCGAGCCGCCCTGGCCGTCCTCGAACTGGAAATAATAGCTGTGCTCGCCCGCGGCCAGCGTCGAAGTCGTCCACCGGTAGCGGCCGTCGGAGGCCGAATAGGTGGTCGCGTGAGGCGTTCCGTCGACATAGACATCGCGGACCGACGGGGAGTCGCCGTCCTCGTCGCTGAACAGGACGGAGAAGGTGTAGGTCGTGGCCGCCGTGCCGCTCCCGGGCGAAACCCTGGCGTAGAGCAGCTCCGGCGCGTGGTTGTAGGCCGGACCGGCGTAGGCGTAGTCGACCCAGGAATAGACCTGCTCGCCGCCGTCCGCCGTCTTGGGGACCTGGGTGGATGCGGCCTCGGTCGCCGGATCGGTCGTCAGGTCGACGATCT
>JBFYNT010000229.1:0-14273 GCA_041304225.1 Candidatus Aminicenantota bacterium | reverse complement strand
TTGGCCATCTCGGCGCCGTGGTCGCCGATGAGCTTCAGGCTGAGGTCCTTGGCGAAGACGCCCGGGCGCATCCGTCCCGAAAGGTCGACGCGCATGGTCTCCGGGACGCGGAGCCAGATCTCGTCGGTCGCCCAGGTGCAGGCCGTCTCGGTGCGGCCGATGCCGGCGGCGAAGGCCCCAAGGGCGCCGTAGCTCGGCGTGTGCGAATCGCTGCCGACGATGACCAGCCCGGGGAGGGCGAAGCCCTGCTCGGGCAGGACCTGGTGGCAGATGCCCGCGTTGATGTCGAAGAAGTTCGGGATGCCCTGGGCGGCGACGAACTCGCGGATGGACTTGTGGTTCTGGGCGTACTTCTCGTCGGCGGCCGGAACGATGTGGTCGAGGACGATGACGATCTTCCCCGGCGCCCTGACCTTCTTGACGCCGAGCTTCTGGAATTCCTTGATGATGGCCGCGGAGTTGTCGTGGGACAGGACGTAGTCCGGGGAGACCGTGACGACCTCTCCGGCCTGGACGTCCTTCCCGGCCTTGCGGCCTAGGATCTTCTCGGTGAGAGTTTTTCCCAATCGGGGCCTCCTCTGGCCCCCCCATTTTAGGGGGGCCCGGAGGCCTTGTCAACGGAACCTCGGGATATCATCTCCGTTCGCTGCAGTGATCTTTCACGCCGGTCCGTTCGACCGACTCGGCGCCAAAACAACTCGCTCAGCTTGCGCTAAGCCTCGCTCAAACACGTTTTGTCGGTTTCCAGGGAAACTTCCCTCGTCCGTCTCCAGACCGGCTAGATCACCGCAATGCTTCCGTCGACGATACCCCTCGGTTCCACACCTAGCGGAAACAGATTCATTCCAGCCAGACCTTGATGACGGCGCCGTGGTCGGAGATCTCGACGAGGGCCATCGGGCCGGCCTTCTTGAGCTCGTTCCAGAGGGCCTTGAGGTCGACCTCGCACTTGCCGTACTTGTCGTCGTCGAGCTTGACGTGGCGGACCGAGTCCTGGCTGAGGAGGAGCTCGATCAGGGCGATGGGCAGGGTGATCTTGAGCTGGGCCTCGTTCGAGGTCCCGTCCGAGATCACGACCTTGAACCAGCGGACCTCCCGGCCTTCTTCATAGGCCGGGTTCTGCCGGACGGCCTTCTGGATGGTCTGGAAGTCGTTCTGCGCCGCGGCGTGAGCCGGCCCGGCGGCCAGTCCGAATCCCAGGAAGGCCGATACGATGAGCGCTGTTCTCTTCATGTCCGTTCTCCTTTTCGTCGTCGTCAATCGATCCAGATCTCGAAGACCGTGCCGTCGTCGCCCACGATGCGCAGGATGCTCTCCTTGGACTTGGCCAGCTCGTTCATGATCCGGTTGAGGTCGTAGCCCTTCTTCCGCAGGGCCGCCTTGTCCTCCTCGTCCATGGCGCCCAGGGCCAGGTCGGCCAGGGCGAAGGGGATGTTGAGCGAGAAGACCGGCTCCTTCCGACCGGCCTGGCGGACGCGGATCCGGAGCAGCCGGGCCGAGCCGGTCCGCGGGGCCCTGTCCTCGACGGACTTCAGGCTCTCGGGAGAGACGCGAAGCAGGGCGATGCGGGCCCGGTCGAGGAGCTCCGGGTCCTTCTCGGACTCGACGATCCGCGACAGGACGGGCGCGGCCTTGGCCGCGATTCTCTTGTCCCCGGCCAGGCTGAGCTTGTAGGCCGCGTAATAGCGGACGACCTTGTTCGGGTGCTCCAGGCGGCTTTCGACGTCGCGGATCGCGCCGGCCTCCCCGCCTTCATAGAGCTCGAAGGCCAGGTCGACGATCGAGCCCTCGGATTCCTCGACCAGGCTGGGATTGGCGCCGGCGAGCTTGATATAGCTCTTGTAGGCCCGGAGGGCGTCCTTTTCCCGTCCGCCGAGGCCGCTCAGGCACTCTCCTTTATAGTAGAGGGCCTGGCCGGCCAGCGGGCTCCCGGGGAACCGGTCGACGAGCTCGTCGAGCTTGTCGAGCGCCTCCTGCCAGCTCTTGTCGAAAACCAGGAGCTTGGCTTCGCGGAAGAGGCTCTCGTCCGTCCCGGACTGGGCCCGCGGCGCGGCCGCGAGGCCGGCCGCCTGCGCCAGCCCCAGGGCCAGCGCGACAATGACCGTCAGGGTGGCTTTTCTCATGTCAGACCCCGCTTTGCAGTTCTTTCTTGACCAGATTGATCTTGAGGAAGAGCTGGCGCTCCTCGGCGAAGCCGCGGAGCCGTCCGAGCTCGGCGGCGGGCAGGTCGTCGCCGATCTGGGCGAGCTCCCGGAAGAGCAGCTCGATCTGGTCGCAGATGGCTTTGGCTTTGGCCATCTGCAGCCTCTCGAGCTGTCCGTTGAGGTATTGCTTTCTTTGCAGCAGGTCCCGGGTCCGCTCCGCGCGGAGGGCGGCCGGCACGGCCGCGCCGTCCCCGCCCGAGTCGAAGACGTCGAGCAGGACGTGCTGGCTCTTCTCCAGGTAATCGAGCGTGTTGCGACGGGCCATCTCGAGCTCGGCCCGGTCCAGGAACTCGCCCGAGGCGAAGTAGTTCGTCCCCGGATCAGTCCGGGCCCCGGGCGCCCTCAGGGCGAAGTACATGGCCGCGGCGCCGACGACGAGGCCGGCGGCGAGCCCGGCCAGGGCCGGCCTCATGCGGAGGAAGGCGAATCCGGCCCACGGCCGACGGGCGGGCAGGGAGCGGGCGGACTTCGGGCACTCGGCCTCGGCCCGGTCGGCGATCAGGGCCGGGAGGGCCTCCCAGTCGACCGTAGCCGCCGCCCGGCGGATCTCCGCCTTGACGGCCTCGGTCTCGCGGACGAGCTTCTCGTACGCGCCGGCCTCGGCCCGGCATTCCGGGCACTTTTCGATATGTTCGGACATGGTCCGTCTCCTTGCCTCGTCGGTCCCGCCCGCCAGGGCGTTCACCCGCTCCTCCCTCGTCATCGCGCACTTGGTCATGGCTGGATCCCCAGCACCGGCGCCAGCCGCTTGCGGAGGTTCTGGACGGCCTTGAAGTGGAGGGATTTGGCCGTCCCGACCGAGATCCGCATGGCCTCGGAGATCTCGTTGAACTGGAGCTCGTTGTAGTGGCGCATGACGAAGACCATCCGTTGGCGCTCGGCCAGGGTCGCGACGGTCCGGGAGAAGGCGCTCCGGAGGTCGGCGTGGGCCGAGTCCCCGGCCCGGTCCTCGGTCGCGACCGGGATCTCGTCGAGCGGCGTCGTGATCTCCCACTCCTGGCGTTTCTTGCGGTGCTTACGGTAGCTGTCGATGCTGACGTTCTTGGCGATCTGCAGGAGCCAGCCCTGGAAGGAATTCCCCGGCTTATAGAGCCCGGCCTTCTGGTAGAGCCTGAGGAAGGTCTCCTGGACGGCGTCGAGGGCGTCCTCGCGGTCCCTGAGGATGGAATAGGCCATGACGAACACCTTCTGCTGGTAGAGCCGGGTGACGGTCATGAACGCCTCGCGGTCCCCCGCCTGGACCCGCTCGAGGAGGGAGGCGATCTCGGCCGCCTCCGGCTCGCGGTTCCTCGGGACTTCACTCATGGGACCTCATAGGCATCAACGGGGCGGGCGGGCCAAAGGTTCATGGCCGGCCCAAGATCGGAGTCCCCCTCCAGGGGCTTTTTTTGATATTTATCAGGACCGGGAGGATCCCCGGCGGTCGCCGCCGAATCCCCCGCCCGGGCGCCGGTCGGCCCCGGGCCTTTCGGACTTGGGGCGGGCGTCGTTGACGATGAGCTTGCGGCCTTCGAACTCCGTGCCATGGAGCTTGCTCTTGGCCTCCTGGGCCGCTTCCGGCGTGGCCAGCTCGATGAAGCCGAAGCCGCGCCCCTGGAGGATGTTGACCGAGGCCACCTCGCCGAACGGGGCGAACAGCTGCTTCAAGGTCTCTTCGTTGGTCATGAAGTTGAGGTTCCCCACATAAAGCTTTGAAAAGGCCATCCCGGCTACCTCCTGTCTGTCGGGCTCATTGTCCATGTTTGGAACTATGAAATCAAGCGGCTTTCTGCTATAGATGGAGGGACCCGCAACCGAGGAGCCCGCATGAAAAGATCCTCCTATGTCGTGCTGATCGTCCTGTTCTTCGTCCTGCTGGCCGGAGCCGGCGTGTTCTTCGTCCTCCTGGAGGATATCGGGGGCCGGCGCGTGGAAGTCCCCGCCTACGGCTACCTCGATATCCCGCTCTCCGGACCGGTCGCGGAGATCGTTCCGGCCGATCCGCTGTCCGTGCTCCTTCTGGGCTCGAAGCCCCTGGCCGTCCACGACTTCTGGGAGAACCTGCGCAAGGCCAAGATCGACGCCCGGGTCCGTTCCGTCGTGCTGCGCTTCGGGCTCATGCAGTGCGACTGGGCCAAGGCCGCCGAGATGCGCGAGGCCGTCCTCGACTTCCGCCGCTCCGGCAAGAAGATCTACGCCGTGTTCGAGGAGGCGCCCGACGCCGATCTCGAGTATTTCGTGGCCACGGCCTGCGACCGGATCGTCCTCCACCCCCTGGGCTGGCTGGGCGTCAACGGTCTCGGCGGCTGGGTCCCCTTCCTCAAGGGCGCCCTCGACAAGCTCGGCGTGAGGGCCGAATTCGAGCACGTCGAAGAATACAAGACGGCCTACAACATGTTCACCGAAAAGGGCTTCACGCCCGCCCATCGCGAGGAGATGGAGGCCTACTACGGCGATCTCTTCGCGCAGTACGTGGCGGTGGCGGCCGAAGCCCGGGGCAAGACCCCGGAGGAGTTCCGGGCCCTCATCGACCGTGGCTTCTTCCAGGGCGAAAAGGCCAAGGCCGCCGGTCTCGTCGACGACTGTCTCTACGAGGACGAAATCCAGGAGCTCCTGGGCCGGGGCGGCCGGACGCCCGCCCGGCTCCGGTTCGACGACTACTCCCGGATCAAGCCCTCGTCGCTCGGGCTCGAGACGGGTCCCGACACGATCGCCCTGATCTACGCCGTCGGCACGATCATGACCGGCGAGAGCCTGCCCCAGATCATGGGCGGCTCGACGGTCGCCCGCTGGATCCGGACGGCCCGCCTGGACGCCTCGATCAAGGCCATCGTTCTGCGCGTCGACAGCCCGGGCGGGTCCTCGGTCGGATCGGACGTCATCGCCCGCGAGGTCGAGCTGGCCCGGAAGGCAAAGCCGGTCGTCGTGTCGATGTCCGACGTGGCCGGCTCGGGCGGCTACTGGATCGCCATGCCGGCGACGAAGATCGTCGCCCAGCCCCAGACCCTGACCGGGTCGATCGGGGTCCTGGCCGGCAAGTTCAGCGTCGACGGTCTCCTCGAGAAGCTCGGGGTGACCGCGGAGAAGCTCGTCTACGGCGAGAAGGCCGATGTCTTCTCGCCTCTGCGGCCCTTCACCGACGCGGAACGCAAGGTGCTCAAGAGCGAGATCCTCTGGACCTATGAGCGGTTCCTGGAAAAGGCCGCGGCCGGCCGGGGCCTGACGCGTGACGAGGTCGACGCCGTCGGCAGGGGCCGCATCTGGACCGGGCGCCAGGCCAAGGACAGGAAACTCGTCGACGAGCTCGGCGGGCTGACCATGGCCATCGGCATCGCCAAGAAAGAGGCCGGCATCGACGCCGGCCAGGACGTCCGCCTGGACGTCTGGCCGCGGAAGCGCACCTTCTGGCAGACCGTTTTCGGCAGCCCGCTGGCCAGCCTCGACGTCAAGAGCCCGGCCGGCCGGGAGCGCCTGCTCGAAACGCTTCGGCTGATGGGCCAGACCAAGATCTGGGCCCTCATGCCCTTCTGGGCCAAGCCTTTGTAAGAAAGAGAGCGGCCTTCTCCGGACCCCAAGTTTCCCTCTCGAGGCGGTGAGCGGCAGGGAGCGAATTCCGAGTAGCGACCATCACCCTTAGAATGCGTAGGATGAAGGACAGATCGTTTTGAATTCGCAGGCCGAGCAGCTGTGCCAGTCGGGGCGGGCCTTGAAGTCGCCGGCCCGGATCCCTTCGGCCGCGTCGCGGATGCGCCCGGCCGCCCGTTCGAGCTCCCGCTCGCCTTTCGCGGCCCGGCCGACGAGGTCGGCCCCCAGGAAATGGAGCCGCGTCTCGACGGCCAGCAGGCCCTCCGTCTTCAGCAGCGACAGGGCGTAGACGTCCATTTGAAGGCTCTCGGCCGCGGCCCGGTCGGCGTCCTTCTGCGAAGCGACCTCGGTCGTCTTGAAGTCGATGATGACCGGCCCGGCCGGCTCGAAGTCGATCCGGTCGTAGCGCCCGGAGAAGCGGATGCCGCCCTCCTGCCAGCGGAAGGGCCTCTCCAAGAAGTCGGGCCGCCGCCCCGAAGCCTCCTCCCTCTTATAGAAGAGCCGCAGGGCGCGCTCGCCCTCGGCCTTGCGCAACTCTTCGTGCTCGCGGCTGAGAAAGCCCTCGTTGACCCATTTCTTCAGGTAGTCGTCGACGACCGCCTGCTCCCCGACCTCCTTTCCCTTCATCCTCAGCTTCAGGTAAGCGTGGATCGTCTCGTGCAGGACGCGGCCGAACACAAGGGAATGGTGGGGCAGGACGGGCACCCTCATCTCGTGGCGAAACCGGTACTTGAGTGGGCAGACGAGGTAGTCCTCGACCTGGACGTGGCTGAGTCGCAGCGCCCCGCCCGGACGAGGCCCGGCCTCCGCCCGGGGCCGGCGCGGCGAAAGGGCGTAGCGCCGGATGTCCTCGAGGACCGAGGCGCGCAGGACCTCCTCCGGCATTCTCGGGACGTCCAGGGCCTCGAGGACGAAGGGGCTGACCTTCTTCAGACGCTTGGCCCCGTAGTCCCGGGCCCAGGTGAGATAGAGGGCCCGGCGGGCCCGGGTCATGGCCACGTAGAAGAGCCGCCGCTCCTCCTGGAGATAGTTCTCGCGGCCCGGCAAGGTCTCCTTGAGGACGCCCTCCGGCACGGGGATGCGTTCGGGGCGCTCCCGCCCGGGGAAACGGTCCTCGATGAGCCCCACGAGGAAGACCGTCTCGAATTCCAGGCCCTTGGCCTTGTGGACCGTCAGGACGCTCACGGCGTCCTCGTCGAGCTCGGCTTCCGAGGTCGCCGGATTGTCGCCGACCTCGCCGAGCAGGTCGAGGTAGCGGGCGAAGGAGCGGATGGAGTCGTTCTCCACGAGCTCCGAAAAGCCCCGGACCTTGTCGAAGAAAAGGCGCACGTTCTTGACCTTGATCTCGGCTTCGAGGGTCATCGGCTCGACGAGCGCCTTGAGATAACCCGTGCGCTCGAGGAAGGCGTAAACGACGGCCCCGGCGTCCGCCGTCGCGGCCAGCTCGGAGAAGGCCCGGATGTCGGCGAAGATCCGCTTGACGGTCTCCGCCGTCCCCTCGGCGATCTCCACGGGGCTCGCGCCCTCGGCGATGGACCTGAAGACGTCGTGGAGGGACAGGTTCTTCTTGTCGGCGTGGCCGGCGATCCGGCTCAGGTCGTAGGGCGCGGCCTTGTAGACGTCCGACAGGGCGAGATAGAACAGGTCGCGGCTGTTCTCGAAATCGGTCAGGGCCCGGATGAAGGCCACGATGACCTTGATCTCCTCCTGTTGATAGAGGCCGCGGCTGCCCGAGAAGCGGAAGGGGATGCCTTTGACGTTGAAGGCCCGCAGGTAGGGATCGGCGTCGGCGTTGCGGCGGACGAGCACGGCGATGTCGCGCCAGGCGGCGCCCCGGCCGCGGACCTCGAGCACGCGATCGGCCACGGCGTCGGCCTCGTGAGAGAGCGTGTCGAAGGCCAGCATGTGGATGGACTTGCCCCGGCCGCGGACGGCCGCCTTGAGCCGCTTGTCGACCCGGTCCTTGAACTCGAGCCGGTTCGGGTCGTTGTGCCGGATGAGACGGTAAGAGGCGTCGAGGATGGGCTGGGTGGAGCGGTAGTTCCGGGTCAGGACGACGCGTTTGGCCTCCGGAAAGACCGCCTCGAACTCGAGGATGTTGCTGAGCGAAGCGCCGCGGAAGCGGAAGATGCTCTGATCGTCGTCGCCGACGACGGTCAGGTTGCGGTGCCCGGCGGCCAGCATCTTGAGGAGCTCGAACTGGATGTAATTCGTGTCCTGGAACTCGTCGACCAGGATGTAGCGGTAGCGGCGGCGGAGCTCTTCGAGGACCGACGGGCGGCGGCGCAGCAGGTCGACGACGAGCGTGACCTGGTCCTCGAAGTCGATCAGGCCCTCGGACCGCAGGACCTGCTGGTAGGCGGCGTAGACCCGGGCGATCTCCAGGTGCTTGAGGGCCGTCTCCTTGTCGCTCTCCGCCACGGCCCTCTTGGCCAGCTCCTCGGCATGACGGACGTAATCCTCCGGCCGGACGTCCTCCTGCTTCAGGCGCCGGATGGCCTCGAGGACCTCCTGGATGTGCCGGGTCGGCTGGCCGAGGGGCCGGTAGTAGTCGAGCGGCAGGCGGAACAGGTTCTCGCGGAAGAAGATGGCCTGGTCGACGTCGGCCAGGAGGCGGAAGTCCGGGGGGTAGCCGGCGTCGAGGGCGTGGTCGCGCAGGACCCGCTCGCCGAAGGAATTGAACGTCCCGATCTCGGCGAAGGAGGACGTGTACGGGACGAGGACGTCGACGCGGGCCTCCATCTCGCCGGCCGCCTTCTCCGTGAAGGTCAGGGCCAGGATCTGGTCGGGCCGGGCGGCCTTGGCGGCGATGAGGCGGGCGATGCGGTGGGTGATGACCTTGGTCTTGCCGGTCCCGGCCCCGGCGACGATGAGCAGAGGGCCTTGGCCGTGGAGAACGGCCCGGCGCTGGGCGGGATTGAGGCCCTCGAGCAGGGTCTGCTCCTCGGGCGGTCGGCGGGTCCTGGCGGGCCGGGGCATTTACTTCTTGACGGGCGGGGCGGGATCGACGACCACCTTCTCGCCGGGCGCGGCGAGCCCCAGCTTCTCGCGGGCCGCCTTCTCGACCGCCCGGGGGTCGCTTTCGAGCCGGGCGATCTCGGTCTCGAGGCGTGCCTTCTGGGCCTCGAGGTCGCGGATCCGTTCGGCCTGGGCGGCCAGCTTCCTGCGATCGCCGCGGAGGCTCATCACGCCCTTGTTGCCGAAGAACGTGGTGACGGCCATGATCAGCAGGACGGAGACGACGGCCAGGGTGACGATCTTCCTCTTCACCGGACCGCCTCCAGGCCTTTCTTGAGCAGGGCCTCGACCTCGTCGCAGGTCCCGGCCTCGGCGTAGCAGCGGATGAGCGGCTCGGTGCCGGACTGCCGCAGGACTAGCCAGCGGTCGTCCTCGAGATCGAGCTTCAAGCCGTCGAGCGTTTCGACGGCGACGATCTTGCGGCGCCCGAGCTTCGCCGGCGGGTCCCGGACGAGGGCCTTGAGCTTCTTGGCCCGCTCGGGGGTCAGGGGGAGCGTGCGCTGGCCGCTGGTCATCTCCCCGTACTCCCGGAACAGGTCCTGGCGCAGGGCGCCCAAGCCGCGGCCCGTGGCGGCGATCATCTCCGCGACCAGGAGGCCGGCGAAGATGCCGTCCTTCTCCGGCAGGTGGTCCTTGACGGCGATGCAGGCGCTCTCCTCCCCCCCGAACAGGATCTGGCCCTGGAGGAAGAGCTCGGCCATGTACTTGAAGCCGACCTTGGTCTTCGTCAGAGGCAGATCGTAGCGGCGGGCGATGCGATCGAGGAGATGGGTGGTGGTGATCGAGCGGGCGACCCCGCCGCGGCGTCCCTTGACACGGACGAGGTAGTCGAGCAGCAGCGCCAGGATGATGTTGGGGTGGACGAACCCGCCCTTCTCGTCGACGATGCCGAAGCGGTCGCCGTCGGCGTCCGTGGCCAGTCCGAGGTGGGACTTCGTCTCGACAACGCGGGTCTTGAGCTCGGCCAGGTTCTCCTCGGTGCAGGAGGGGCTGACCCCGCCGAAGTAGGGGTCGATATAGCCGTGGATGCCTTCGACCTCGACGCCGTTCTCCTCGAGGATCTCGTCGAGGTACTCGCGGCTGGTCCCATAAAGGGGATCGGCCACGACCTTGAGCCCGGCGGCGCGCATGACCCCGAAATCGATCTTGCCCTGCAGGTCGGCCAGATAGTCGGTCTGGAGGTCGATCCGGGAGACGAACTCGTCCGGCCCGGGGGCGGGCAGGGCGGTGAATCCCGGCATCAGGCGACGGACCTCCTCCTCGATGGCGTCCGTGACGACGGGCAGAGCGGGCGCCCCCGTGGCCACGTTGAATTTCAGGCCGTTGTACCGGGGCGGATTGAAAGAGGCCGTGAAGTTGATGCCGCCCTGGCATTGCCTCTTGATGATCTGGCAGGCCAGGGCCTGGGAGGGGGCGTCGCGGTCGGAGAGCAGGACGCGGATCCCGTTGCGGGCCAGCAGCTTGGTCGCCTCGAGGGCGTAGCGGTCCGAGAGGAAGCGGGTGTCGTAGCCGACGACCACGGTGACGGGCGCGTCGGCGTGCTTGGCCCGCAGGTAGTTGGCGGCGGCCTGGACGACGACGCGGACGTTGTGGAAGGTGAAGTCCTCGCCCATCACCCCGCGCCAGCCGGAGGTGCCGAATCGGATCATCATCGCCCAAAAATTAGCACAGACGCCCCCCAAAAGCAACGCCGGGGGGCCGGAAATGAGGATTTCCAGCCCGAAAACCGTCACCCCTCGCGGTGACACCCGGTTAGACCGGAGATGAATTCGCCTCCTCTCTGCCGGCCCCCCCTTTCCGTTCGGGGGTCCCGCCGCCTGTCCGCCGGCCCCGGTCCGGGACGCGGAACGATCCCCGCGAACGGCCCTTTCCAGTCCGTTTTCCCCGAGGATTTTCGTTGACAATCCTCTTTTTTAATGATATTTGGAATGTAAATCTCGATGAGGAACTAACTGAGAGTCCAGATGAGGGATGCGAGCGCCATCTACCCCGGGTCTTTCGATCCCATCACCAACGGGCATGTGGACATCATCGAGAGGGGTCTCCGGATCTTCGACCGGATCGTCATCGCCGTCCTGAAAAACCCCAACAAGCAGCCTCTCTTCACGACTAAAGAGAGGGTAAGAATGATCCATGATATTTTCGCATCTAGGAAGGAGGTCGAAGTCCGGGCCTTCGACGGCCTGCTCGTCGACTTCGCCCGGGCCCAGGGCTCCGGGGTGATCATCCGGGGTCTGCGGGCCATCTCCGACTTCGAGTACGAGTTCCAGATGGCCCTGATGAACCGGAGCCTGGCCCCGGACATCGAGACGTTTTTCATGATGCCGAGCGTCAATTATTCGTTCCTCAGCTCGAACCTGGTCCGCGAGGTCGTCGGCCTCGGCGGCTCCGTCGAGGGGCTCGTCCCGGGGTCGGTGTCCCGGAAGCTGAGGGGCAAGGTGAGCGCGCTGCGAAAAGGCAAAAATCCATAAAGGCGGGCAAAACATGTTCGGACTCTCCAGAGAAAAAAGCGTGGTCGGGCTGGACATCGGCTCTTATTCGGTCAAGGCCGTCGAGCTCCGGGCCCGCAAGAAGGGCGGGGGCGAAACCTACGATCTCGTGAAGGTCGGCTACGAGCCGCTGCCCCACGACGCCATCGTCGAAGGAACGATCATCGATTCGGCGGCGGTGGTCGAGACGATCCGCCTCCTCTTCGAGGAGAACAAGATCTCGACCAAGGACGTGGCCATCTCCATCTCGGGCAACTCCGTCATCATCAAGAAGATCTCCCTCCCGGTCATGGAGAAGCAGGAGCTGGCCGAGAGCATCATCTGGGAGGCCAAGCACAACATCCCCTACCCCTACGAAGAGACCAACGTCGACTACGCCATCCTCAAGCCTTCGCGCTCGACCGACGAGAAGAACCTCGACATCCTGCTCGTCGCGGCCAAGAAGGAGAAGATCGCCAACTACAGCAACGTCATCGCCCAGGCCCGCAAGAACCTGCAGAGCATCGAGGTCGACGTCTTCGCCCTCCAGAACGTCCTGGAGGCGAGCTACCCCGAGAGCTTCGCCGAAAAGACCATCGCCCTGATCAACATCGGGGCCAACATCACCAACGTCGTCATCGTCGAGCGGGGCACGCCCCAGCTCTTCCGCGACCTGTCCCTGGGCGGCTTCTTCTTCACCGAGAACATCCGCAAGGAGCTGAGCATCTCGTTCGAAGAGGCCGAGAAGCTCCTCAAGGGCATCCCCGGGAAGGCGGCGACGCCCGACCAGTTCGCCACGCTCCTGTCGATGAACGTCCGCGACCTCCTCGACGAGATCGAGAAGACCTTCTCCTTCTACGAGGCCTCGGAGAAGCGCGAGCGGAAGATCGAGCAGATCGTCCTCAGCGGCGGCCTGGCCAACGTCGCCGGCATGGTCAGCGCCTTCGAGACCAAGTTCCGGATCAAGACGGAGATCCTCAATCCCTTCCGCAATATCCGGGTCGACGACAAGAAGTTCGACGCGGTCTACTTCACCGACATGGCGCCGGTCTTCGGCGTCGCCGTCGGCTTGGCAACCCGAAAAGTGGAGAAGTAACCATGATACGGATCAATCTCCTCAAGCCGGAAACCAAAGACAAGGAACCGGTCGTCGCCTCCGGAGCCTCCGAGGAAGGCCCCAAGAAGGGCCCGAACCTGGGCAGCCTCATCTTCCTCATCCTGGTCATCGGCCTCGGCGCGATGTACTTCTTCCAGCAGAAGGCCTTCACCCGGGAGAACGCGCTTTTGGAGACGGCCCGCCAGGAGAAGCTGAAGCTCCAGGACGTCGAGAAGAAGCTCGAGGCCCAGCGAACGGTCCGCGAGCTGCTCGACAAGAAGATCAACCTCATCGAGACCCTGAACGCCCAAAGGGACCTGGCGCCCCGGCTCATGGACGAGCTGAGCCGCCGCCTGCCCGAATGGGTCTGGCTGAGCGAGATCGTCTTCGACGAGAAGGGCATCCAGATCAAGGGCCGGGCCCTGTCGAACAACCTCATCGCCGACTACATCTCGAGCCTCGAGTCGAGCGCCCAGATCCAGAGCGTCAACCTCGTGTCCTCGACCCAGAAGACGACCCAGGGCGACCAGTACCTGGATTTCTCGCTCCGGGCCGTGCTCGAGAAGAAGCCTGAGCCCGTTCCCGCCAAGCCCGAGCCGGCCGCGGCGCCGGCCCCGAAGAAGAAAGGGGTGAAGTGATGAAAAACTGGCCCTGGTACGGATACCTCGTCTTCGCCGTCCTCATCTTCGCCCTGGCCTTCCTCTTCTATTTCAAGCCCCAGAACGCCAAGCTCAAGACGCTGACCGCCGAGCGGGTCAAGGTCGAGGGCGAGGTCCAGAACCTGAAGCAGAAGAAGCGGGAGCTGGATAAGATCGAGGCCGACATCGTGGCCATGACGGCCAAGCTCAAGACCCTCGAGGTCAACATCCCCCAACGCAAGGAGATCGCCGACATCCTCCGGCAGATCCAGGCGCTGGCCTACGACTCGCGGCTGGACGTCCTGCGTTTCGCGCCGGGCAACGAGATCAACAAGGAGTTCTATGCCGAGTGGCCCATCCCCATCCAGGTCTCGGGGAACTACCACAACCTCGGCACCTTCTTCGACAAGCTGAGCAAGTTCGCCCGGGTCTTCACCATCGAGAACTTCACTATCAAGGCCTTGGGCCGCCAGACGGACCTGAACACGATCAACGCCAATTGGACGGCCAAGACCTACTTCTTCGCCGAGCCGGCGGCCGTTCCCGCCCCGGCCAAAAAACAAGCGAGGCCCAAAAGATGAGAAAAGCCGCGATCTGTCTCACCCTCGTCCTTCTCGCCGGCCTGGTCCCCCTGCGGGCCCAGGAGACGGCGGCCGCGCCGCCGGAGCAGACGGCCCCGCCGAGCCTGTCCGTCCAGACGGGCTTCACCTACAGCCCCGAGGGCCGCCGGGACCCCTTCAAGAACCTGCTCGCCGGCCGCGACCTCAAAGAGAAGAACGCCATCGGCGACGCCCAGATGTTCATCGACGACCTCGTCCTCTTCGGCATCGTCAAGAACAAGAACGTCTACACCGCCATGATCGGCACGCCCCAGGGATTCCCCATGTTCGCCAAGGTCGGCGACAAGTTCGCGGACGGGTACGTCCTGTCCATCAATGAAACCCAGGTCGTCCTGCGGAAGACCCACGAACGGGGGATCCCGCTCATAAGGCCGAGAGACGTCATCAAGGAAATCACGGAGGAGCTGTAACATGAACAAGAGAATGCTTCCGGCCGTCCTCGCCGGGTTGTGCGCGCTCACGCTCGTCGCCCTGCACGCCCAGGCCCCGGCCCCCGCCGTCCACATCGGCAAGATCCAGGTCCAGGCGGGCACGCTCTCGACGAAGCTGGTCATGGAGACCGACGGGCCGCTGGCCGTCGAGAAGGCCTACTACCTGGCCGATGCCCCCCGGACGCTGGCCCTCGACATCGCCCGGGCCGTGACGGCCGCCGCGCCGGCCCTGCC
>JBFYNT010000228.1:0-5013 GCA_041304225.1 Candidatus Aminicenantota bacterium | reverse complement strand
CCCGCCCCGGCGCCTCGCGTCGGCGGCGAGGTCTACCGCTCCGAGGACGGCGGCGAGACCTGGAAGAAGATGAACGCCGACAAAGAGCCGATCGGCGGCGGCAAGTGGTACGGCCAGATCTATGTCGATCCCAACGACGACCAAGTGGTCTATGTGCCCAACACGCCCCTCTTCCGGTCCCTCGACGGCGGCCGGACCTGGGGCGCCAAGGCCCCTGAGAACCTGGCCGGCTCCGTGCACGTCGATCACCATGCGATCTGGATCGACCCGGCCGACTCCCGGCACATCATCCTCGGCCATGACGGCGGCTTGGCCGTTTCCTACGATTTCGGGAAGACCTGGGACGCGTTCGATCACCTGCCGCTGGCCCAGTTCTACGCCGTCGGGGTCGACCTGGACGAGCCTTACAACATCTACGGCGGGCTCCAGGACAACGGCTCCGTCAAGATCCCGTCCAACGGGCCTTCCGGCGCGATCACGCGCGACGACTGGACCTCGGTCGGCGGCGGCGACGGTATGGTCAACGTCGTCGATCCGACCGACAGCCGCTGGCTTTTCAACGCCTATCAGAACGGCGCCATCCAGCGCGTCGACCAGAAGCTCGGCCTGGCCCGGTCGATCCGTCCCAGGCCCGCCGCGGGCCGGCCGGCCTACCGGTTCAACTGGACCGCGCCGATCGTCCTCTCCCCCCACAACAGCCGGATCGTCTATCTCGGCGCCCAGGTCCTGCTCCGCTCGCTCGACCGCGGCGACAACTGGCGGGAGATCTCGCCCGACCTGACGACGAACGATCCGATGAAGCTCGCGGGCAACATCGAGTTCTGTACGCTGACGTCGATCTCAGAATCGCCGCTCGAGCCGGGCTTCCTCTGGACCGGCTCGGATGACGGCAAGCTCCAGCTCACCAGGAACGGCGGCGGGACCTGGAAGGACCTCACGCCCAACCTCGCGGCCGCCGGGGCCCCGGAGGAGTATTTCGTCACCCGCGTCTTCGCCTCGGCCCACAAGGCCGGCACGGCTTACGCCGCCAAGGCGGGCTGGCACCGCGACGATTACCGGCCGTTCGTCTTCCGGACCGAGGACTTCGGCGAAACTTGGACCTCCATTGCGGCCGGCCTCCCCGAGGGCACGGTCTATGTCGTCGCCGAGGACCGGCGGAACCCCCGTCTCCTTTTCACCGGCACGGAATCCGGCGTCTTCGCCTCGATCGACGGGGGCCTTTCCTGGCGCCGTTTCGGCAGCGGCCTGCCGCCGAACGCGCTCGTCCACGACCTCCTCGTCCATCCCCGCGACAACGACCTCGTCGTGGCCACCCATGGCCGCGGCCTCTTCGTCGTCGACGTCACCGCCCTGCAGCAGATGGACGAACCGTACTTCGCCCAAGACCCGTTCCTGTTCGAGATCGAGCCCAGGATCCAGTGGCGGACTCGGCAGAACCGGCTCGAGGGCTCGGACGGGGACCGGAAGTTCGACGCCCCCAACGAGCCCGCCGGGGTGGTCATCCGCTATTCCCTCCGGTCCGGGCTCAAGGAGAAGGACAAAGCCGTCCTGCGGATCACCGACCTCGCCGGAGAAGCGGTGACCGCGATCGAAGGGAAGACCACGGCCGGCCTGCATACGGTCGTCTGGGACATGCGCCGTCCGCCCGCCCCGAAGACGGCGGCCGCGGGAGGCCCCCCGAGCGAGGCATACGGGCGGCCGCCGCTCGTCCCGCCCGGGGAATACCTGGTGACGCTCGAGGCCGCCGGCCGGAAGACCACCCGAAGGGCGCTGGTCAGGGCCGAGCCGGAGCGCTGAGGGCCCGCAAAACGGCCTTGGCGATCTGGATGTCCTGAACGGCGACGCCGGTCAGGTCGGCTACGGTGATCTCGGCGTCCGAGGCGCGCCGCAGCCCGGGGTCCTCGACGACCCGCCCCAGCTCGATCAGCCGGTCCCGCCCGATCGCGCCCGCCCTCACGGCCCGATAGACCTCCCCGCGCAGCTCCGACTGGCTGAGGCTGTCGACGACGACCCGGTCCGCCCGGGCCAGGATGGCGGGATCGAGCTCCTGCTTCGAGGCGGTGTCGGAGCCCATGGCCGTGATGTGAGTCCCCGGCCGGATCCAACCGGCCCGCAGGAGGGGTTCCGTCGACGGCGTGCAGGTGACGATGAGGTTGGCCGCGGCGGCGACGTCCTCGGCCCGGAGCGTTGTCCGGATCTCGAGGCCGGGAGAGGCCATGTCCCGGCGATAGGCGGCGAGCTCATCCTCGTTCACTCCCCAGACGATGGCCCGGTCGAAGGTCCGGACGCGCTTGAGCCATTCGAGCTGCATCCGGCCCTGAACGCCGGCGCCCAGGATGCCGACCGCGGTCACTTTCACGGGAGCCAGATGCTTGGCGACGACGGCCCCGGCCACCGCGGTCCGCAGGTTGGTCAGGTGGCCTTCGTCGAGCAGGACGGCCTCGAGGACCCCGGTCCGCCGGCTGAATACGAGCATCAGGCCGTCGCCCGACGGCAGGCCCAGCTTCGGGTTGTCGACGAACCCCGAGGCGATCTTGATGACGTAATGGCCGTCGCGCTTGACGTAGCCGTACTTGATGTGGACGTCGCCGGGCGGATCGTCGAAGATGAGCTCCCCGACCGGAGGCACCACGACCTCCCCCCGGGAATAGGCGGCGAAGCCGGCCTCGATGAGCGGCAGCGGATCGATCCCGGCCAGGGCCTGCTTGATCTCGGCGAGGGACGCGACGACCGGCATGGCTCAGAGGTGCCGGACGGACATGCCCAGGTTCTCGAGCGCCTTGATGGCGACGTCGAGCTTCTGGCTCTTGACGAACACGTGGTCGGTCGTGTAGGCCGAGACGGCGAAAAGGCTGACGCCGGCGTCGGCCAAGGCCCCCGACACCGCGGCGAAGAAGCCGATCAGGCTGAAGGGCAGGACCATATCGAAGGTGATGAGCCGCCAGTCGCCCTCGAAGCCGAGGAACTTCTGGGAGCCGAGCTTGGCCTCGTCGATGATGCAGGTCGTCTCCCGGTCGTCCTTGATGACCGCGAAGGCGTTCACCAGGGCCCGCCGCGTCTTGACGATGGCGTAGGTGCCGGGCGATACGACGGCCCGGCCGTTCTTGAAATACTGCCGGATCTCGCTGCGTTTCATGGCTTATGTCCCCCCCCTGCCTTCGTCCTCTCCCGGACCCTCTCCAGGACCCAGCCCGGCTTCTCCACCTGCCGGGCCCGGGCGATGGCCAGGGCCCCGGCGGCGACGTCCTTGGTGATGGTCGATCCCGCGGCCACGTAAGCGCCCCGTCCCACTTTGACCGGGGCGACGAGCTCGGTCCCGGAGCCGATGAAGGCCCCGGCGCCGATGTGCGTGGGATTCTTCGAAACGCCGTCGTAGTTGCAGGTGATGGTGCCGGCGCCGACGTTGACGTTCTCCTCGACGGTGCTGTCGCCGACATAGCTCAGGTGCTGGGCCTTGGAGCCGCGTCCGAAGACGGTGTTCTTCATCTCGACGAAGTTGCCGACCTTGGCCCCGGCGCAGACCCGCGTCTTGGGCCGGAACCGGGAGAACGGCCCGACCTGGACGCCGTCCTCGAGGACCGTCTCCTCCATGACCGTCGAGGTCAGGACTTGGACCCGCGCGCCGATGGTCGAGGCGGCGATGTGGACGTGGGGATAGAGGCGGCCGTCGGCGCCCACCCGGGTCGCGCCCTCGATGACGACGAAGGGATAGACGACCGTCCGCGGGCCGATCTCGACGGCCCAGTCGATCCAGGCCGAGCCCGGATCCAGGAAGACGACGCCCCGGCGGGCGAGCGCGTCGGTCTTACGCTCCCTGAGGATCGCCGTCGCTTTCGCGATGGCCGGAGCGGCCGCGGCGGGCAGGAGCTCCCCGCCGTCGCGGCTTTCGTGATGGGCCACCTTCTTCCCCGCCTTCGTCAGGCGCAGGGCCAGCTCTTCGAAGCCGGACCGGCCGCGGGCCGCGGAAAGGCCGCGGAGGAGCGGGAAGGCGTCGGCCGACCGCAGGACGAGGAGGTCCGAGAGGCCGGCCTCTCCCGCCGCGGCCAGGAAGGTCAGCGAAGAGCCCTTGGCGGCGTGGGCCCGGAGCAGGGACCTGAGCGTCGCCTCGCGGATGAGCGGCACATCGGCCGGCACGGCCAGGACGTCGCAATCGGGGTATTTTTCGAGGACGGGACGGGCCTCGAGCAGGGCTTCGAGGACTCCCGCGCGCCGGTCCCCTTTCGGCCGCCGGCCTTCGAGCAGGAAGACGGGGGTTTTCGGGGCCAGGCCCCCGACGAGCGACTCCCAGTCCTTCCCGGCGCCTCCGCCGAGGACCAGCACGGCGTCGGGCCCGGTCCCGCAGGCGGCTTCGAGCGCGAAGGCGCCGAGCGGACGTCCGAGGACCGGCCGGAAGACCGCGTCCTCTCTCCCCCCCAAGAAGAGAACGACGGTTTTTCTTTTCATGCCAATTTGGTGATGAGCTTGAACTTCTTGTCCTCCCAGAGCGTCTCGAAATCGGGCTCGTTCTGTGAGAGGACGGCGAAGCTCTTGTCCTTCTGGATGGCCTTCTTGAGCAGGTCGAGGGCGGCCTCGCCCTGGCCCATCAGGCTGTTGACGTCGGCCAGGAGGTAATAGACGAGCCCTTCGTTCTCCTTGAATTCCAGGGCCTTCTCCAGGAGCTTGACGGCGCCGGGGTAGTCTTTCTGGTTGATCTTGACGACGCCCTGCCGGTAGTGCTCCTCGAAGCCCCTGGGTGACGCGGCCTCCTTCTTCGGCCGCTTCTGGGCGATGGCGATGTAGGTCCGGGCCCGGTCGACGACCTCCTTCTCCGCGGAGAACTTCTCGATGAAGTCCCGGAAGGAGGCGATGGCCTTCTCGAACTCGCCCTTTTGGAATTCCTTGACGGCCGCGCCGAAGGCCGTCAGGGCTTTTTGATACTCGTCCTTCTTCGATCGTTGTTCGCGCACGGTTGTTCCTCTCGATACGTGATGAATTGCGCTTATTTTACACGACTTGCCCGTCTTTGACAACCCG
>JBFYNT010000227.1:0-14131 GCA_041304225.1 Candidatus Aminicenantota bacterium | reverse complement strand
GGGCCGGGACCTTGGGGTAGGGGACGGCGTCGATCCGCTCCAGCTTGGCCTCGAAGGCTTCGTCGACCTCGTCGCAGAGGACGCCCATCTGGAGCGGCAGCGTCCAGGCGGCGTTGTCGTAGGGAGGGGTCGGGGGGCCGCCGGGGTATTGCCGCATGTCGGGATACTTCTGCTTCTCGAGCAGGGCCCAGGCGAAGGTCTTGTAGGGCTGGGCCGTCTTGACCACGAACGAGCCGGCGTTGTAGAACCGGCCGCCGGCGATGAAGTCGGCCTTGGCCTGGAAGATCTCGACGCCGCCCGTCTTCAGGACCTCGAGCATCTTGAGCATGGTCGGATAGTCCCGCTGGACGGCCGGGATGACGAAGGCGTAAGGCTGGCCCGGCTCGACCTTCTCGACGGAGTTCTTGTACATCTGGTAGAAGTTGAAGAGGAAGTCCTCCTTGTGGAGGCCGGCCGTCTTGATCATGCTCTTCGACAGCACGAGCTCGTAGTCGACGAGGTCGCGCAAGCGCCACCAGCCGCCGGGCCAGGGATCGACGAAGTCCATGCGCTTCTCGTGGTAGCCCGTCTGGAGCTCGTTCGGCTCGATGTAGATGGGCGTGGCCGTGCGGACCGAGGCGGCCTCGCTGAGGATGCCGATGACGTTGTGGAGCCAGGACGTGTCGTCGCAGGCCCCGATCCACCAGGCCGTGTAGGAGCGGCCGTTGACGACGCCGCTCATCCCGTGCTTCTGGAGGTCGTAGCTCATCTCGGTGCCGACCAGGTTGACGCCCCGCCAGACCGAGGGCTGGATGTTGGGCAGGGGCGGGTCCATGAACGGCGGGACGAAGAGCCGCGCGCCGTTGCTGCCCTGCTGGTGCTCGTCGACGTGGATCTGGGGCAGCCAGTCGTGGTAGAGGACCTTGGTCACGGCCCTCGTTTCGGGCAGGTTGAACATGTACCAGTCGCGGTTGTTGTCGTGGCCCGCATAATGATGATAGAGCCAGGGCATATTGCTGCCTTCGTATGGTGTGCCGACGTACTTTTCGTACCAGTCGACGACCATCTGGTTCCCGTCGGGATTGTGGGAGGGGACGAGCAGGACGACGACGTCGTCGAGGATCTTTCCCGCGTCGAAGAAGGTCTTGCCCGTGACCAGGTCGTAGGCCAGCTCCATCGACATCTGGGAGGCGGCGATCTCCGTGGCGTGGAGGGAGCAAGTGATGAGGACGAGGGCCTTGCCTTCCTTGGCCAGCTTGCGGGCCTCGTCGACGGAGGTGGCCCGGGGGTCGCGGAGCTTGTGGGTGATCTCTTTCCAGCGGTCGAGCTTGGCCAGGTTCCCGGGCGTGGAGATCGCGGCCATGATGATCGGCTTCTTGAGGACGGACTCGCCGATGGTGAACAGCTTGATCCTGTTCGATTCCTGGGCCAGCTTCTCGAAGTAGGCCTTGATCTGGGTGTAGTCGGCGAGCTTGCGGTCCTCGCCGACCTTGTGGCCGAGGAACTTGTCGGGCGGCGTCTGGGCCGCCAGCGTGCCGGAAACGAGGATGAGCGCGGCCAGGGCGAGGGCCAGACGGGCGATCGCGGGGGCTCTTTTCATGGACGACCTCCTGACGAAGATCAAAGAGGTCTATCTATCACCGGGGACGAGCGGCTGTCAAGGAGCCCGGAGCCGCGGCCGGCGTCGCCGGATCAGGGCAGGGTCAGCGTGTCGTGCGCGAGAAGGAGCATCCCCTGGACCGGCACGCCGTAGGGGCAGGCGGCTTCGCAGGGCGCGGAGCAGTCCCGGCAGGCGTCGGCCCGTGCGCCCGGAATGGCGGCGTAGTAGCCCATGGCTTCCTTCTCCCGTCTTTGGCCGGCGAAATACTGCTGGTAGCGAAGGATGGTATTGACGGGGACGCCGCGCGGGCAGCTCGGCTCGCAGAGGCCGCAGGCGTGGCGGCAATACAGCCCTCCGCAGCCCTCCGCGAAGGCCTCGAGCTTGGCGCTCCCGGCCGCGGCCAGCCTCGTGCCCGAGAGCCGGACGATCGTATTGAGGGCGTCGTAGGTCTGGGTCTGATAACAGACGGTGTGGACATCGGGATGGCCGAGGACGAAGCGTATGGCCGCGTCCCGGATGTCGTCGGGGTTCCGGAGGTCGTGCTTGGCGATGAAGGCCTGGGCGGCCTCGTACTTCTCCTTATATCGGGCCAGACCGTCGGCGTAAAGGGGATTGACGGGCTTCTGTTCCTTTTCGAGCCGCTCGACCCGCTCCTTGAGCGTATGGTAGATGGCGATGGGGGCCGTTTTCATCAGGGCGACGCCGATTCTCTTGTCGCGGCAGGCCTCGAGGACCTTCTCGGCGTTGTCGCGGCGGAGGAAGTTGTAGGCCATGAGGAAGACGTCGAACCGGCCGTCCTCGGCCGCGGCGAGGAGGATCTTATCCATCGTCTCCTCGGGATCGCGGAACCAGAAGGTGCCGTGCTGGGAGACGCCGACATGGCGGAGGCGCCCCTCGGCCTTGAGCTCGGTCATGGCCGCGTGGAAGCCCTCGGTCTTGAGCGTCTCGGCCTTCTCCGGGCAGTGCATCATCAGGCAGTCGACGTATTCGAGCCCCAGCTCCTCGAGGGCCTTGCGGGCCCGCTTGAGAAAGCCCTCTTTGGACTTGTCGTCGGCGACCTCGAGCTTGGTCGCGACGAAGACCTTCTTGCGGTCCATGCCCTGGAGGGCCCGGCCGAGGGCGCGGTGATGTCCGGGATACTGCTCGGCCGTGTCGAAGTAGTTCATCCCCGACTCGTAGGCGGCCCGGATGACCCCCTCGTCCATGATGAAGCCGCAGGAGATGTCGGAGACCTTGAAGCCCGTCCGGCCGAGGACGCGGTATTCGCGGATCCTCGGCGCTTCGCCGGGGACGATCTGGGTAGCCGGGACTTGGGCGGCCGCGAGGGCCCGGCCCCCGGCGAGGCCGGCGCCGATCGCGCCCATCGCCGACGTCTTGATGAACTGCCTGCGGCCTTTGGCCCTGTTTTCCATCGCTCCTCCGTTCGCGCCGGGCGCGTCCTGGGCTATCAGAGGCGAAGCATAGCAGGGGAGGGGAGCGAAAGCAACCGCCGCCCCTCCTCAGTCGCGGGAGGAGCGCAGGACGAGCATCCGGATGAGCTGGGAGGCGGCCATGGCGGTCGAGGCGACATAGGTCAGGGCCGCGGCGCCCAGGACCTTTTTGGCCCCGGCGAGCTCGTCCCCGCTGAGGAAACGGCGCTCCTCGAGCAGGGCCACGGCCCGCTTCGAGGCGTCGAATTCGACGGGCAGGGTGATAAGGGTGAACACGACGGCCCCGGCGAAAAGCAGGATGCCGATGTCCATGAATACGGTCGAGGTCTTGCCGCCGAAGATGAAGCCGATGAAGAAGAGCGGGAAGGCCAGGGTCGAGCCCAGGTTGGCGATGGGATAGATGATCGAGCGCAGGCCCATGGGCCCGTACTGAGTGTGATGCTGGATAGCGTGTCCGGTCTCGTGGGCGGCGATGCCCAGGGCGGCGATCGAGGTGCTGTCGTGGACGCCTTCCGACAGCCTCAGGACCTTTTTCCGGGGATCGTAGTGGTCGGTCAGCTCGCCCGGCTGTTTCTCGATGGTTACGGAGCCCGCCCCGGCAGCCTGGAGCAGTTGATAAGCGGCTTGGGCCCCGGTCAGGCGGGACGCGGCGAAGACCTGGCTGTATTTCCGGTAGGCCCCCTTGACCCGAGCCTGGGCGTAGAAGGCCAGGATGAGGGCAGGTATCGCCAGCAAGAACGTCGGGTCGCCGAAGAACATGGTCATTCCTCCTGGGTCAGACCTCCATTTTACCTGATTCCCGGCAAAAAATGTATAATAGGGGTGACCGTGCTAGACGGGGAGTTAGCGGTGCCCTGTAGCCCACAATCCGCTCCAGTGGGGTCGAACTCCCTGCCGAGGCTTCCCTCTTTCTGGCCGGTGCCCGGGCACGTGGCGTTGATGGCCGGGGCCCTGCGCGAAGGGCCGCCCGCGAACCCCGTCAGGGCCGGAAGGCAGCAGCGGCAACGGGAAGGTCCCTTGTGCGGCAGTCAGCCTCGCCGGAGCCGGCGGCCCGGGACACGCGGGGAGAGTGCTGTCGGAGCAGGGTGCACGGTTTATCCTTTGCCGCGAGCGTGAGCGAGCGGAGGCAGAGATCCCCCGGAGCATACACGGAGGGGGATTTCTGCGAAATATCTTAAACGATAACTCGGCCTGAGCCCGCGTTTCGCTCATCGAGCGTGAGCGAGCGGAGGCAGGGATCACCCGAGGAGGCCGAGCTTCCGGAGAAGCCCGGCGATCTCGAACTTGGCCGCCTCGCCGACGGGTAGTAGGGGAAGCCGGGTCGGGCCGCCGTAGTATCCCCGCAGGTCCTGGGCGTATTTGAGCCCGGCGATGCCGTGGGTCTCCATGAGGGCCTTGTTCAGGGGGACGAGGCCGAGCTGGAGGTCGCGGGCCTCGTCTTTCTTCCCGGACCCGAACAGCCGGAAGATCTCGGCGCAGATCTCGGGCGCCGCGTTGGCCACGGCCAGGATGGCCCCCGAGGCCCCCATCTCGAGGCCCGGGTAGACGACGTGGCCCGAGCCGACGAAGTAGTGGAAATCCTCCGGTACCCGGCGAACGACCTCTTCCAGGAAGGCGATGCTGCCCGAGCTCTCCTTGAGCCCGATGATGTTCGGGTGCGAGGCCAGGTCGACGACCAAACCGGGCTCGAGGGAGATGCCGGTGTTCTGGGGCATGTTGTAGATGAGGACGGGGAGCCGGCTGGCCTCGGCCACGGCCAGGTAGTGGGCCTTGAGGGCTTCGCGGGTCATCTTCGATTTGAAGTAGGAGGGCGGTCTGACGAGGGCCGCGGAGAGGCCGCGTCCGGCCAGGCTGTTGGTGAACTCGATCGTGGCTTTGGTCGATTCCCGGGCCGTGCCGACGAGGACCTTCTTGCCGGGGGCGGCCGCTTCGAGGACGGCCTCGACGAGCGCGAGCGATTCCGCTTCGGTCAGGAAGACGCTTTCTCCGGTCGAACCGAGGACGAGATAGCCCGCGAGTCCGGTGGCGTTGAGCTCGCGGACGTTGCCCTTGATCCTTTCGGTCGAGACGTCCTCGCCGATGAACGGCGTCGTCAGGGCGGCGTAGATCCCTTCCAGGGGCTTGTTCACGATCGCTCTCCTTTGCGCATCTCGCGGACCGCCCGCTCGATCTCCCGCAGCTCGGCCTCGCCGAGCCCGAAGTAGTGGCCGACCTCGTGGAGGACCGTGTCGCGGACGTGGTCCTTGATCTCGTCGTCGGACCGCGAGATCGACTCGATGGGGCGCTGATAGATGACGATGACGTCGGGCGGGTAGTTGCCGTAGGACGCGGGGCTGCGGTGGGGGTAGGGGACGCCGTGGTAGATCCCGAGCAGATTGGTCCCCGGCGGGCAATCGTCCTCGACCTGGACGTTGAGATTGTCGATGAGCTTGCGGAACTTCGCGGGGATCTCGTCCAGGGCCTCGGCGACGAGCCCTTCGAAGCGGCCGGGCTCCATGGACGGCCGGAACGGGCTCCGGCCGAAGGGGTTCGGCCGCCGCGTCATCTCTCGATGCCTTCCCGGGCCTGGACGCCCCGGTCAAAGTAGTGTTTGACGTCCTTCATCTCGGTGACGAGAGAGGCCCGGTCGATGAACGAGGCGGGCGCGTAGCGTCCGGTCAGCACGACCTCGACGGCGGCCGGCCGTTTGTCGAGGAAGTCGAGGACGTCCGCCTCCGGCACGATCCTGAAGTGGACGGCCGTGTTGATCTCGTCGAGGACGACAATGCGGTAGTCCCCCGAGAGCATGGCCTCGAGGGCCCGGGTCAGGCCTTCCCGGGCCAGGGAGACGTCCTCGTCGGCGGGACCGTTCTTGGCGGTGACGAACCCCTCGCGGCCGAACCGCTCGATGCGGATGAGCGGCGCCAGCTTCTTCGCGGCCTCGACCTCGCCCGTCGGCTGTCCCTTGAGGAACTGGGCGACATAGGTCCTGAAGCCGTGCCCGGCCGCGCGGAAGGCGAGGCCCAGGGCCGCGGTCGTCTTGCCTTTGCCGTTGCCTGTGTAAACCTGGATCTGGCCGTTCATCCAGCCTATTGTTGAACAATCTCCGCCCCAAGTCAAAAACCCCCATACGCGGTCCCCCTTTTCCGTGCTATAATCGCCTCATGCTCGACCCGAAATTCGTCCTGGAAAACCTTGAGACCGTTCAGAATAGGCTGGCCACCCGCGGCCCGCGCATCTCGTTCGACGAATTCGTCCGCGTGTCCCGCGAGAAGAAGGAAGTCCTTAAGCGGACCGAGGACCTCCGGGCCGTCAAGAACAAGGCCTCCGAGGAGGTCTCGCGGCTGAAAAGGACCGGCGCGGATGCCTCCGCGATCATCGCCGAGATGCGCCAGGTCGGCGACGAGATCGGCGCCCTCGAGGAGCGGCTCAAGGGCTTCGACGAGGAGCTCAAGGCGACCCTGCTCAACATCCCCAATATCCCGCACGAGTCCGTGCCCGCGGGCAAGGGCGCCGAGGACAACCGGGAGGTCCGCCGCTGGGGCGACCGGCCCGCTTTCGAGTTCAAGCCCCAGGCCCACTGGGACGTGGGCGAGAAGCTCGGCATCCTCGACTTCGAACGGGCTTCGAAGATCACCGGCTCCCGGTTCACCGTCTACTTCGGCGCCGGCGCCCGGCTCGAACGGGCCCTGATCGGCTTCATGCTCGACCTTCACACGCGCGAGCGGGGATTCACCGAGGTCCTGCCGCCCTTCATCGCCAACGCCGAGAGCCTGACCGGCACCGGCAACCTGCCCAAGTTCAAGGAGGACCTGTTCAAGCTCGAGGGCTTCGACTGGTACCTCATCCCGACGGCCGAGGTGCCGCTGACGAACCTCTACCGGGGCGAGATCCTCGACGGCGCCGTCTTGCCGACGAGGTTCGTGGCCTGGACGCCCTGTTTCCGGAGCGAAGCGGGCTCGTACGGCAAGGATGTCCGCGGCCTCATCCGCCAGCACCAGTTCAACAAGGTCGAGATGATGATCTTCAGCCGGCCCGAGAGCTCCTTCGACGAGCTCGAGTACATGACCGCCTCGGCCGAGGAGGTCCTGAAACGACTGGGCCTCCACCACCGGGTCGTCCTGCTCTGCACGGGCGACATGGGCTTCGCCAGCGCCAAGACCTACGACCTCGAGGTCTGGATGCCCAGTCGCGACGGCTTCATGGAGATCTCGTCCTGCTCGAACTGCATGGATTTCCAGGCCCGGCGCTCGAACATCAGATTCAAGCGCGAGGCCAAGGGCAAGCCCGAGTTCGCCCACACGCTCAACGGCTCGGGCCTGGCCGTCGGCCGGTCCGTCAGCGCCATCCTCGAGAACTACCAGCAGGCCGACGGCTCGGTCGTCGTGCCCGAGGCCCTGCGGCCCTACATGAACGGGCTCGAACGCATCTCAGCATCGAAGACATAGAACGACGGAGGGATGGCCGAGTGGTTGAAGGCGGCGGTCTTGAAAACCGCTTTCCGGTCCTCCGGAACGGGGGTTCGAATCCCTCTCCCTCCGCCACCCCACCCCTTATCCCACGGAGCCGGCAATGACCGGACCCCACGCGAGTCCCATCAAGCTGACCGATCTGCCGAACATCGGCAAGACCACCGCGGCCAAGCTCGAGAAGATCGGCATCACGACGGCCGAAGACTTCCTGAAGCGCGATCCCTATGACGTCTTCCACGAGCTGCGGACCAAGGTCGACAAGACCCTCTGCCGTTGCGCCCTGGCTGGCATCATTGGCGCCAAGACGGGGGAGCCCTGGCACAAGATCACCAAGAAGACGGCCGCTGAATACGAGAGACGCCATCCCCGCCATACGTGGGGCCCCTGCTGAGGGCCGTCCGGCGTTTGGCTTTGTCCCCGGTCTCGTGCTAGAATAACCCGGTTCCCCGACCGCGGAGAGGTGCTGGAGTGGTCGATCAGGAACGCCTGCTAAGCGTTTGCCCTGGCTCAAACCGGGGCCGCGGGTTCGAATCCCGCCCTCTCCGCCATTCCCTTCCCCTTTGACGGACCGCCCCCGGCACCCCTTCGACCCTCCGGCCCTCCGCCCGGCTTGACTTTGGCTACCCGTTCCCCTAGATTGAGGGACAAATGTGCGCTCGCCCGCGGCCATACCCGTCCGTCCGCCGCGCCGTCCGTCGAGCGCGAAAGGGACCCGCTATGACCATCACCCGTCCAAGCCCCGCCGTGATCCTCTGCGCCCTCGCCCTGGCGATCGCCGCCTCTGGGCTGTCCTGCGCGAAGAAGCCGGAAGGGCCTTCTTACGAAGCTCTTCTCCAGACCTTCGCCGATCCGCCGGCGGAGTACCGCAGCGCGCCGCTCTGGGTCTGGAACGACCGGATGACCCGCGAGGAGATCGACCGCCAGCTCGAGGACTTCAAGGCCAGGGGCATCGGCGGCGCGTTCATACACCCGCGGCCCGGCCTCATCACGCCCTATCTCACGGACGAGTGGTTCGCGCTCTGCGCCCACGCCGTCGAGAAGGGCAAGGCCCTAGGGCTCAAGATCTGGCTCTACGACGAGAACTCCTATCCCTCCGGCTTCGCCGGCGGCCACGTGCCCGCGGCCATGCCCGACGCCGCCCGGTCCGGTCTGAGGATGCGCAAGTTCGAGGGGCCGCCTCCGACTCCGCTCGAGCCCGCCCCCCTCGTCGTCCTGCGCCGGACGCTGACCGGCCTCGAGGACGTCACGGGCCGGTTCGAAGCGCTGGGCTCAGACGCCGCCGTCTACTACGTCTTCGACGTCGTCAAGGCCGCCCCCTCGCCCTGGCACGGCGGCTTCACCTACGTCGACATCATGCGCAAGGACGTCACGGAGAAGTTCCTCGACCTGACCCTCAACGGCTACAAGGCCGCGATCGGCAAGGAGTTCGGCCAGACCGTGCCCGGCGTCTTCCAGGACGAGGCGGAGATCTCCCCGGCCGGCGGCCGCGAGGCCGTCAATTACACGCCCGCCCTGTTCACGGCGTTCCAAACGCGCTGGGGCTACGACCTCAAGACCAGCCTCGTCTCCCTCTACGAGGAGACCGGCAACTGGAAGCGGGTCCGCCACGATTTCTACGCCACCCTGCTCGATCTGTTCATCGAGAACTGGGCCAAGCCCTATTACGCGTACGCCACCGACAACAACCTCGTCTTCACGGGCCACTATTGGGAGCATGAGTGGCCCCGGCCGCGCGTCTCGCCGGACAGCCTGGCCATGGCCTCCTACGCCCACATGCCCGGCATCGACATCCTGATGAACGAGTGGAGCGACGCCCCGGACGCCCAGTTCGGCAACGCCCGGTCCGTCCGCGAGATCCGCAGCGCCGCCAACCAGCACGGCCGGGCCCGGACCATGTCCGAAACCTACGGCGCCGGCGGCTGGGACATGACCTTCGCCGATCAGAAGAGGATCGGCGACTGGGAGTACGCCTTGGGCGTCAACTTCCTGAACCAGCACCTGTCCTATGCCACGATCATGGGAGCGCGGAAGCGCGACCACCCGCTCTCGTTCTCCGACGTCGAGCCCTGGTGGCCTTCCTACAACATCCTGGCCGACTATTTCGGGCGCCTTTCGGTCGTCATGAGCCTGGGCCGTCAGGTCAACCGCGTCCTGGTCATCGAGCCGACGACGACCGCCTGGATGTCCTATTCGCCGGCGGCCGAGTCGGAGGAGTTCCGGGCGGTGGGGACCGATTTCCAGGCTTTCGTCCGCCTGCTCGAAGCCGAGCAGATCGAATACGACCTCGTCAGCGAGAAGGCGCTCCAGGAATTCGGCTCGATCTCCCACGCCCGGCTGAACGTCGGGGCCTGTTCCTACGGCCTCGTCCTCCTGCCCCCCGGCATGCGCAACCTCGAGGACACGAGCCTGGCCCTCATCCGCGACTTCCTTATCCGCGACGGCAAGGTCCTGGCCTGGGTCGCTCCGCCCGACTACGTCAACGGCCTCCTCACGGAGGACGTGCGGCTCCTGCAGGAATCCTTCGGCGACCGCTGGCTCAATTCCGGGCCGGGCAACGGCTTCGACAAGGTCCGGGCCATGAGCCCGCCCGCGATCGTCTTCTCAGGCCTCCCGGCCGGGAACAGGCTCTTCCATCAGCGCCGGGAATTCGACGGCCTGCGCCTCGTCTTCCTGGCCAATTCCGACCCCGCGGAGACGGTCTCGGCTTCGATGAGCCTCTCCGGCGGCTCGGCCGAGGAATGGGACCCCTTCACAGGGACCGTGAAGCCCTACCCGTTCGAACGCCGCGGCGGCCAGCTCGACATCGGCTTCTCGCTGCCTCCCGGGGGCAGTCTCCTTCTCTGCGTCAGGGACGCCAAGGCCAAGCCGGTCACCGCCCCGCCGGCCCCCGCCTGGCAGGAGGTCGCTCCCGAGGGCGGTCTGGCCGTCGAGCCGCTCGGCCCGAACGTCCTGACGCTCGATCACTGCGACCTCGTCCTCCGCGGCCGGACCGAGAAGGACCTCTACTTTTACGACGCCCAGCTCAAGACCTTCCAGGCCCACGGCCTCGACCGCAATCCCTGGGACAGCGCCGTCCAATACAAGACCAACATCCTGGACCTGGACGAGTTCCCGGCCGATTCGGGCTTCGAGGCCGTGTTCGGATTCCGCGCGGTCAAGGGTGACGCCCATGATTTCGCCGACCTCAAAGCCGTCGTGGAGCGGCCCGCCCTCTTCCGCGTCTTCGTCAACGGCAAGGAAGTGAAATCCCTCGCGGGCGAGTGGTGGCTCGACCGGGCCTTCGGCGTCTTTCCGGTGGGGGAGCACGTGGTCTCGGGCTTGAACCGGATCATGGTCAAAGCCAAACCGTTCACGATTCATTCCGAGCTCGAGCCCGTCTACCTCCTCGGGGACTTCCGCCTGACCGGCGCCGCCCGGGGCTTCGAGATCCATCCTCCCGCGCCCCTCGTCGCCGGCTCCTGGAAGGCCCAAGGCCGGCCGTTCTTCGCGGCGGGGGTCCGCTACACCCGGACCTTCGTCGTCCCCGCATCCGAGGCGGGTGAAGCCTATCGCATCGAACTCGGGTCATGGCTCGGCGCCACGGCCGAGGTCTTCGTCAACGGCCGGCGCGCCGGCACGGCGGCCTTCCCGCCCTACCAGCTCGACCTGACCCCGGCTCTGGTCCCCGGCCGGAACGAGGTCTCGGTGGTCATTCACGGTACGCTCAAGAACACGCTTGGGCCCTTCCACAACTCGCCGCCCCTCGGCAAGGCCTGGCCCGGTTCCTTCCAACAGGGAGCGAAGGGCGGGGTGCCGCCCGGATCGGAATACAGCCTCGTCGACTACGGCCTGTTCGACGATCTCAAGCTCATGAAAGGCGTCCCCACCCGATGAATCACGCCCTCGGCTTCGACAACGCCCACTACCTCCAGGAACAGAAGAGAGCCATCCTCGACCGGATGGGCCGCTTCTCGAACAAGCTCTACCTTGAGTTCGGCGGCAAGCTGTTCTTCGATTACCACGCCGCCCGGGTCCTGCCCGGCTACGATCCGAACGTCAAGATGAAGCTCCTCCAGGAGCTCCGCAGCCAGGCCGACTTCCTCCTCTGCATCTACGCCGGCGATATCGAGCGGCGGAAGATGCGTGCCGATTTCGGGCACACCTACGACGTCGATGCCCTGAAGCTCATCGACGACCTCGGCGAGTGGGGCATCGGCATCAAGGCCGTGGTCATCACCCGGTTCGACAACCAGCCGGCCGCCCGCATCTTCAAGAACAAGCTCGAGCGCCAGGGCATCCGGGTCTACACCCACAGCTTCACCAAGGGCTACCCCACGGACGTCGACGTCATCGTCAGCGACGAGGGCTACGGGGCCAACGACTACATCGAGACGGAGCACCCGCTGGTCATCGTCACCGGGCCGGGGCCGGGCAGCGGCAAGCTGGCCACCTGCCTGTCCCAGCTCTACCACGAGCACCGCCGCGGCCTGAGCTCGGGCTACGCCAAGTTCGAGACCTTTCCCATCTGGAACATCCCTCTCAAGCACCCGATCAATGTCGCCTATGAGGCGGCCACGGCCGATATCGGCGACTTCAACCTGGTCGACCCCTTCCACCTCGAGGCCTACGGCAAGCCCGCGGTCAACTACAACCGCGACGTGGAGGTCTTCCCGGTCCTGCGGCGCATCATCGAGAAGATCACGGGCGCCCCGTCCTTCTACAAGTCGCCGACCGACATGGGCTGCAACGCCGCGGGCTTCGGGATCGCGGACGACGCGGTTTGCCAGGAGGCGGCCAAGCAGGAGCTCGTCCGCCGCTTCTTCCGCTACTCCTGCGAATACTCGCTGGGCTTCGTCGAGAAGGAGACCGTCCAGCGGGCCGAGCTGCTGATGAAGGAGCTCGGGGTCAAGCCCGAGGACCGCAAGGTCGTCGGGCCGGCCCGGCGGGCGGCCGAGGAGGCCCGGGCGGCGGGCAAGGGGAACAAGGGCGTCTTCGTCGGCGCCGCCGTAGAGCTCCGGGACGGGACCATCGTCACGGGCAAGAACTCTCCTCTCATGCACGCCGCGTCGGCGCTCGTCCTCAACGCGGTCAAGACCCTGGCCGGGATCCCGGATAGGATCCCGCTCCTGTCGCCGTCGATCGTCGAATCGGTCGGCGAGCTCAAGAAGAACGTCTTCGGGGCGAGATCGGTCAGCCTCGACCTGTCCGAGGTGCTCATCTGCCTGAGCATCAACGCGGCCACCAATCCCATGGCCCACCTGGCCCTGGAGAAGATGAAGGAGCTGCAGGGTTGCGAGGTTCACATCACCCATATCCCGACGGCGGGGGACGATTCGGGGCTGCGGCGGTTCGGCATCAACCTGACGACCGATCCCGTTTTCGCCAGCTCGAACCTGGTCGTGGGCTGAGGGAGAGGAGATGGCCGTCGCGCTGTTCCGACCGCGAAAGCTGGGCCACGGGCTCGCCAAAGGCCGCCATCCCCTCCGCCGGGCGTCGATCTTCCTCGGCGGCGTGGGCGGCCTTTACGCCGTCACGTCGATCGGGCTGGCGGCCGCCGGCGCCGTACCGACGGCCCCCGTCCTCTCCGGCCTCGATGTCGCCAACTACTACGTCTGGCAGGCCCTGCTCGTCCTGCCACTGATCTTCGCCGTTTGGGTCCTGTCCTCGGGCGTCATCCTGGTGCTGGGGAAGAAGGGCTGCCGCCGGAGCGTGCTCCTGGCCGAGACGTCCTGGGCCTGGGGCGGGCCGCTTCTCGTCGCGTGGGTGCCGTCCTTCGTCCAGGCCGCGTTCATGGTCCTGGGCATGGGCCAGGAGGAATGGGTGGGACTCCTATCGGAGCCCGGCCCGTGGCAGACGGTCTACCTGGCGGTCTTCGCGGCGGCGGCCGTGCTGGCCGTGCGCGATTTCGTCCTGGTCGCCCGGACCGTGCACATGAAGTCCTGGCCGGCCGCCGTCCTGACCGGGGCCGCCGCGGCGGCTCTGGCCGTCGGAGTGTTCGTCATGCTCATCCGCTGAAGCGTCCCGGCCGGGCGCCGCTTGATGCCGGACCGGGGAAAGGGGAGAGGCGATGTCGGTCGGTTCCGCATCGGAGGCCATCGGGATCAGGGAATTCCGGCCCACGGACTACGGCCGGGTCATGGAGTTGTGGGCCGAGGGAGGCCTGCCGCTCAAGCCGCTCGGCCGCGATTCCCGGGAGGCCATCGTTCGCCAGGTCGGACTGCCGAACGTCCGCTTCCTCGTGGCCGAAGCGGGCCCGGGGGGCCGGATCGTCGGCACGGTCCTGGCCACCCACGACGGCCGCAAGGGCTGGATCAACCGTCTGGCCGTGGACGCCTCCCTGCGGCGGCAGGGCCTGGGCGCCCGGCTCGTTGCCGAAGCCGAACGGTGGCTCGAGTCCCAGGGCCTGGATATCCTGGCCTGCCTCATCGAGGACGACAACGCCGTCTCGATGGCCGTCTTCGAGCGGCTCGGCTACAAGAAACACCCCGAGATCCTCTATTTCGCCAAGCGGAAGTATCCCGGCGTCTGAACGTTGTCGCTTTCTTTTTCCAAATAAATACTATAAAATAAGTAGGATATTAGCGACATTCTCAAGGAGTATCACCGATATGGAACCCAGAGAGATCGTTCCCGGCGTCCACTACGTCGGGGCGCCTGACTTCGACCGGCGGCTTTTCGACGCCCTAATCCCT
>JBFYNT010000226.1:0-3276 GCA_041304225.1 Candidatus Aminicenantota bacterium | reverse complement strand
AGTAGACGTAGTCCTTCGCGCCCTCGGGCACGGTCAGGTGGACGACCGTCAGGACGCCGTTCGCGGCGTCGTAGCTGCCGGCGAAAGGCTTGACCCGCCGCGGCGAGATGCCGATCTTGCTCCGGTACTTGCCGTCGCCGCTGAAGAAGAGGACGCCTTCGCTCTCCCGGACGGCCAGGCGGTCGGCCGGGACCTTGCCGAAGTAGGCGTCGTTGACGGCCGGGCCCAGCTCCGCCTCCGGCCCGGTCTTGAACGGGACCACGATGGTGGTCGCCGGCGAGGGATTGAACATGCCCAGGATCCAGATCGAGAGCAGGCCCGTGTCCTTGGTCCAGCCGTTCGCCCCGAGGTTGGTGATATTGTTGTCGGAGGCGTAGGCGACCATTTTGACGCCGTCCGGGACCGCGATGCCCAGGGCCGCGACCTCGGCCTTGCCGAGCAGGCGTATCTCGCGGTTGACCTCGAGGTCGAACGTCGTCCCGGAGTAGTTCACGAGCGACATCCTCTTGCGGAAGTGGATGCGATCGGCTTCTTTGGCCGCGACGTCGAAGGCGCCCTCGTTGACGGCCGGCGGCGTCCACCAGTGATCGAGTTCGAAGGGATCGCCCGGCTTGAAGAAGATGGAGAACTGACCGCCCTCGGGCCCGAGCCAGAAGCGGTCCTCCCCGCCGAAGGAGTTCATGTGCGGGTTGTTGACGCCCGAGGCGATGGCCTCGCGGCCGATCCAGCCGAAGCTCAGCCCGTCCGGACCGGCGGCCGTGCTGGTCATGACCCGGCCCTGGAGATCGGGGTTGACCGCGATCCGGGCCTGCCCGTCGGCGCTCTCGAGGACGACGACGCGCGTGTGCTTCTCGAGGAAGGCCAGGTCGTCCTTGAACAGGACGCCCTCGGGCGCCTTGGCGGGCTTGGCGCAGGCCGCCGCCAAAACGAGGATCAGTAACGCCGCTCCGATGCCGTATCTCATGGGCAACTCCTTGGGTGGGGTCGAGCCCCCATTATAAACAAATCGGGGACAGAATACCCATTCGCGGCTGGGCCTATCGGTTCATATGGGGGAATAGGCCCCTTTACCCATTTACGCCGCCGGCGCCCGGCCTATGGTGTAAGCGCGATGAAAAAGACCGGGACGACCATGGACGCATCCATCCGGAATATCAAAGGAGGTGGTGGCCACTCCGCACATAAGCATCCCCATTCCATCGGGTCGGGAGTGATCTCGCCGTGTGCCTCGCGAGGCCCCGCGGCCTCCCCCGCCGCGAAGCGCGGAGGCTCGCTCCAGGCAAGGACATCCAGACGCGCCGGCCCCAAGGCCCGGCGCGCGGACAGAGAGAACGGCCCGGCCGGCCCTGTCGGGGTTACGGTCCGGGACAAGGAGAAACCATGAAGTCTCTCAGATCGCTTTCCATGACGGCCTTCGCCGTCCTTCTCCTGGCCGGGGTCCTCTCAGCCCAGGCTCCGACAGCCGGCAGGATCATCGGCACGATCAAAGACGACCAGGGGGCGCCGCTCCCCGGCGTCACGGTGGAAGCCAAGAGCCCGCGGCTCGTGGGCATCGCGGCCGCCGTCTCCGACGCCAACGGCGTCTACCGCCTGCTCGCCCTTCCCCCCGGCGCCTACGCCATCACCTATAGCCTCCCGGGCTTCGGCGCGGTCGTCCGCAACGACATCGTCCTGGCCGTCGAACAGGCGCTGGTCGTGGACGTGGCCCTGAAGCCCAGCGCAGTCGAAGAAGAGGTCGTGGTCGTCGGCCAGGCCCCGCTCATCGACGTCAAGACCGCGGCCCGGGGCCAGGTCCTCACGGCCGAGACCTTCAACGCCCTGCCCAAGGGCCGCAGCTTCGACTCCCTGGTGACCATCCTGCCGGGCGTCCAGGGCGAGGACGACCTGCTCGACGGCATCTCGGTCGACGGCGCCTCGGGGGCCGAGAACGTTTTTTTCGTCGACGGGACGGACACCTCGGACCTGAACGGCGGGACCCGCAAGCAGAACGTGGTCTTCGATTTCGCCGAAGAGGTCCAGTTCAAGGCCTCCGGCTATAACGCCGAATACGGCGGCTCGGTCGGCGGCGTCGTCAACGTCATCACCCGCTCGGGCGGCAACGCCTTCCACGGCGAGCTCATCGGCTACTATTCGGGCACGGCCCTCGAGGGCCGGCGCCGCGACAGGCTGTCGCTCGACCTGAGCGACGACGATCTGGCCCGCTATTACCCCTACGACGAGTACGTCGGCAAGGACACGGAGCATGCCTACGAAGCCGGGTTCCTCCTGGGCGGCTACGTCGTCAAGGACCGCCTCTGGTTCTTCGGGGCCTTTACGCCGGGGATCTTCCAGCGGAACCGGGTCATGGACATGGCCATCCAGGGCGATACGGGCGTCAACACCTACGATAGGACCGAGGAAAGCTGGAACGCCTCCTTCAAGCTGACCGCCCAACCCCTGAAGAACCTCCGGGCCGGGGCCAGCTTCGTCATGAACCTCTTCAAGTACAAGGGCGGCAGCGATCCCATGACCTACCCGTCCGACCAGACCTACGCCGCCACCTCCAACGCGACGGGCGACTACAACAACCTCGGCTACTCCTATCCGAACTACTCGGTCACCGCTTACGCCGACCTGACCCTCAGCAACAACGCCCTGCTCAGCGTCCGCGGCGGGTACTTCTACAGCAACATGAACAACCGCGTCGCGCCCCTGCCCTCGACCCCCTACTACGGCTTCCGCCTCGAGCAGCCCGGCGGCTACGCCTTCGTCACCAACGACATGTTCCCCGAGATCCCGGACGAGCTCGTCCATCCGGCGGGCTGGCAGAACTTCCCCCGGGCCAACGTCCTGGGCCTCGTTCAGCGGATGGACGGGCGGCTGAGCGCCAACGCCGATTTCACTTACTATCTCAATTTCGGCGGCGAGCACGCTTTCAAGGCGGGCGTCCAGTTCATGCGCCGCACCCAGAACGTCAACGAGACGGGCCAGGTGCCGGTCATCTACCTGGGCTGGGACCAGGAGCTCGACGCCTACGGCACGAACTACGGCCGCGGCACCTACGGGTACTACGCCGTCCGCGGCTTCGCCGACGCCGGTCCCTACGGCGACAACTACCTCGTCAACATGAACAGCTGGTCCCTGTATCTCCAGGACAGCTGGACGATCGCCGGCCGGCTGACCCTCAACCTCGGCCTGCGCGCCGAATCGGAGTACCTGCCGAGCTACACGACCGATCCGCTCTTTTCCAGCATCAAGAAGCCGATCAACTTCTCCTTCGCCGACAAGCTCGCGCCT
>JBFYNT010000225.1:0-12156 GCA_041304225.1 Candidatus Aminicenantota bacterium | reverse complement strand
GCCGGCCAGCTCCCGCAGCGCGTAGCCCGCGCCCATCGGCTGGAGCGCGATGTACGGCAATGTGAAGACCACCATCACCAGCGTATAGGCGGCGTGGAGGGCGCGGTTGGGGAGCCGCAGGCGGACAAGCTCCGGCGGCGTCACGGCGCCGAGCTCGCGGGCCGCGCGCATCGCCGGGATGCCGATGACTAAAAAAGCGACGGCGATGAAACCGGTGCCGAAGGCCATGATCGGGTAATAGGCCCAGCCGATGCGGTAGCCCGCCCCGGAGAAGCCGAGGACAGTGAACGCGGAAAAGTTGGTGGCGGCCATGGTCAGCAGGAGCATCACGGGGCCGAGGGCGCGGTTGGCGAGAAAGAACGCTTCGTGGGACGGCCCGGAACGGCGGCGAGCGATCGCGCCGAGCCCGACGAGAGCGAGGAGATAGCCGGCGACGGCGATGTGAATCAGGCTCACAGGGGCCTCCTGAGGTCAATCCTCCCGGGAGAGCGACAGCCAGCCCGGCCGGCCGGGTTGGCGCGAGCCTGACATGGTCGGTATGGGGATGATAGGCGGGCTCCGGACCGTTGTCAACGACCGGATTTCAGGAACGGGCCCGGCCCCCTACTTCCCTTTCTTCAGTCTTTCGGCCAGGAAGTTCGGCAGGGCGAAGGCCGCCCGGTAGACGTCGGGATTGAAGTACTTCAGCCCGTCCGGGATGTAAAGCGTCTTGATCTTCCCCGGATCGACCTTGTCCGACAGGAAATTGTAGCACCACATCCCCACCGGGTAGGTCGGCACGGGGCCGAGATAGAGCGGCGAGTGTTTGAAGATCCTCTTCAGGAAGAGGCTCTTGCGGGCGTGCGACTCCAAATGCAGCATCAGCGATCCGGCCTGCGCCGCGATGATGCCCCCGGGATTGAGCTTGGACCTGAGCTTCCGGTAGAACGACTCCTGGTGGAGGACGGTCGACGGCCCGACGGGATCGGACGAATCGACCAGGATGACGTCGAAGGTCTCGCGGACCTTGTCGATAAAGACGTTGCCGTCGGCCACGACGAGCTCGGCCCGCGAGTCCCGGAAGGTCGAGCGCAGCCAGGGGAAATGCTCGCGGTAGGCCTCGATGACCTGGCCGTCGATCTCGACGAGCCAGGCCTTCTTGACCGGGTGCTTGAGGACCTCTCTCAAGGCCCCGCCGTCCCCGCCGCCGATGATCAGCACGTTCTTCGGCTTCGGGTGCGAGGCCATGGCCGGGTGGACGAGCATCTCGTGGTAGTAGAACTCGTCCCGCTCGGTCGTCTGGACCAGGCCGTCGATGAGCAGGACGCGGCCATAATCCTTGTTGCGGATGATCTCGATGCGCTGGAATTTGGAGCGCCCCTCGTAGAGGACGTCCTTGACGGTGAAGAAAATGCCGGAGGCCCCGGTCTGGTATTCCCGGGCCTCGGTCTTCTTAGCATTCAGCCCTTTGGTCGTCTTCATATCGTCCTCCTGCCTCCGGATTGGCCCTCCATCGACGGCCGCGGCCTCCGGCCAGCCCGCCCATCATAGCACATCTCCCCAGAAGAATATTGAAGTCTCCTCGAGGCGCGAAGGGTGTTGCCACGCGGATCCCCGTTGCTGGAGGAGGGGACCCGCGGAGCGGGGGGGAACCGTGCGAACTGGTTCCCCGGGGGGCCGGGGAGCTAGGGGCAATACCCCGAGCAAGCCTCAGGGGAGACTTCGACCATTATGACGGATGCGGGGATGAGGCCGCGTCAATAGATCTTGTCGATCTTGACGCCGCTGTAGTACTTCTTGAGGATGTCCTGGTACTTGCCACCAGCTACGGCCATGCCGTACGCGCCGACCTGGCAGAGGCCGACGCCGTGCCCCCAGCCCCGGCCGGAGAACGTGAACTGGTCGACGTTGCCGTGCTCGTCGTAAGTCCGGTCGATGACGAACAGCGTGTCCCGCAGCCCCAGCACCGCGCGGATCTGGAAGCCGTGGACCTTGGCCGTGGCCTCGGCGCCGGTGAGCACGAGCTCCGTGGCCCGGCCCGAGTCGCCGCGCGCCTTGACCTCGATGTCGACCAGGTCCCCGATCGGATAGGACTGGTTGACCAGGGCCCCGAGCTCCTTGGCCGACTTGCGGACCTGCCAGTGGTTGAACCGCGAGGACCGGTCGAGGACATTGGAGTTGGGCGGGTAGAAGATCTCGAGATAGGCGACCTGGCCGTCCCGCTCGAGCCAGCGGATGTTCTCGCCGCCGAGGAGGGTCAGCTTGGTCGCGAAGGCCGTCTCGCTCTCGATCGTCCGCAGCAGGCGAACGTGGTTGGAGAGGCGGAGGGTCTTGCGCTCGAAATCCTCGCCGACCTCGATCGTCCCCTTGCCGGCCGAGCGGAAGGTCCCCGTCTTGAAGAAGTCCCTGTGGTCCTTGACGACGCGGGCCAGGGCCATGGCCAGCTCGGCCCGGGAAACCGGCTTCCGGGGATCGCCGGTCCTCACCGAGGACGGGAACAGTCCCGACTGGAAGCAATAGGCCACCGCCTGCCGGTCCGGGCCCTGAACCTGGGGGAGGTCCTTGAGGAGGAAATCGACCTCGCCGGGCAGAAGCAGCTCCTCGGTCCGGGCCTGCCAGCCGAAGCCCTCGACGATGAGCCGGGCCAGGCCGACGAAGTCGAGGGCCGCCGTGTCGGGATCGAAGGCCTGGTCCTTGGCGCCGACGAGCCGGCGCGTGTCCCGGATCCACTCGACCGCCTCGTCGAAAGACGCGTTCTCGCGGAAGTCCGGCGGCTCGGCGCCCATCGGCACGACGCCGAGCCCGACGAGGACGGCGATGTCGAGGCTGGCGTTGCGGCCGTCGACCATGATGGGCGCGACCGGGGACTTGGCCTCGATCCGCCATTCCCGCTGCTTCTCGGAGGCGCATTCGACGCTCTTGAGATACGGGACGGGCCGGCCCGCGAAAACGTTCTCGGCGTCCTCGGTGAGGCCGCCGCAGGTGCTCGTGTAGAGGGCGTTGATGAGCTCGCCCTTGTACAGGACGACCTCGCCGCGGGTCGCCTCGACCGCCAGGTTGCTCTTCTCCTGCTCCGCGGACATGCCGACATAGAGCTGGGACCGCGGCGTGTTGATCAGGTCGTAGCCGTACTTGCCGAACTGCCCCATGTTCCGGAGGGCGTAGGTCCGGGCGGCTACGGCCTGGGCCTTGAGGGCCTCGCTGGCGTTGAACTGGCCCGGCGACAGCTCGCCCGGGACGACGCTCTTGAGGTAGTCCTCGAGGTTGACGTAGTTGACGACGACGATGCCCTTGGGGCTGCCCCGCATCACCAGGAAGCCGCGGTAGCCCCGTCCGTTGAGGGTCAGGAAGCTCTGGGGATTGGCCGGGATGAAGTAGATCTCCGGATTGTTCTCGAGCGACTTGAGCTCGTCGTCGACGAGCATCCAGACCGGGCGGGAGGGCGCCTCGACGACGTCCTCGCGTTCGATCCAGACGTCTTTCAGCCCGGCGGCGGCGAGCTCGGCGATCTTGGCCAGGGCGTCGCCGCGGGTCAGGAAGTCGCCCATTTTGATCTCGAAGACGCCGGCGGCTTCCTCCTCGAGGTCCTCGGCCACCATGACCTTGCCGCCGAACTTGGCGCGGAATCCGGCGGCCAGCTGCTCGGCCTCGTCCCTTTCCTTGGCGTGGGCCAGGAGGACGACGAACTTCTCGGTCAGCTTCTCGCCGCCCCCCTTGACCTGGGCTTCGGCGGCGTCCTCGGCGATGAGCCGGTAGTCCGAGGTGACCTCGTAGACCTTCATGCCGGCGGAGGCCTTGATGCGGATATCCTTGAGGTTGGTGCCCAGACCGACCCGGATGATGGGCTTGGGAAGCATGTAGCCGTGGAAGAAAACGCCCTCGGTCCCGAACTCGACAGGGATCCCCCCGAAAAAGAAGAAAGCGACGAACAGAATAAACAGGTACTTAAATCTATTCAACATCATTTGGGGTCCTGCTGACTTTAGGACGTTTCCATGCTAGCGGATAGGACGGGGCTTGTCAAGTGGAAAATCTAGGGGTGCTACACTCCCTCGCAACCCCTACCACCTATTGTATTTAGGGGGCTAATCCTTGCGGTATCGGGCCTGCCAGGCGACCGTCCCGCCCTGGCCGGAAACGAGGCTGACGGCGGCCAGTCCGGGGGCCCTTTGGAGGTCCCTGACGGCCGCTCCGGGAGCCTCGAAATCCTCCAAAAAGTACCCTTCCGGCTCGGTCAAGTAGAGGGTGTAGGGGTCCCCGGCGACCAGGCGGCTCATCCCGGAGAGGGTCCCACCGGCCCAGCCGAGGTCCTCGAGGTCCACCCCCCCTCCCGTGAGGTGCCGCCCCGTGGCCAGGAGCTGAGGACGGGGCATCCGCTCCCTGATGATGAGGGCCTGGCAGCGGTAGAGGGGGTCGAGCGGGCCGGGGGCGAAAGACCCGGCAAAGCTCCCGAGGAGCCGCTTTGTCCAGAACTCGAAGACGAAGTGCTCCTTGCCGGGGTCCAGGCCGAGGTCGGCGAAGGCGATCTCCCGGACGGATTCGCCGGTCCGGCCGAGGACGGACCAGCCCTCGAAGGGGCGGACGATCTCGAGGAGGAAGAGGTCGCAGGCCGGCCGGAGCGAGGCGTCGAAGACGCGCGGGCCGGAACCGCTGACCTCGGTGTCGACGCGGGCGAGCTCGCCCGAGCGTGAGGGGTCGACGTCGTAGATCTGCCCGGGCAGGGTCCACGGCACGGGCGCGGCCCGCCGGGCCGGTTCGACGGCGTCGGTCCGGTACACGGCCGGCTTGTCGGTCAGGAGCAGGATCGATCCGGTCAGGGAGGTCACGAGCGTCGACTTCCAGCGGTCCTCGTCGAGCTCGATGTGATCGGGATCGTTCCTCCAGACGACGTTGTTCCACGAGTTGAACTGGGCCAGGCCGGCGTAGGAGAAGCCGTCCGTGCCGACGCGGCAGCCGTCGATGAGCCCGACGAGCTCGGGCCGGATGCCCCAGCAGCCGAGGATGAAGAAGTCCCGCCCGATCTCCTGCCGGATGGCCTCGACGTAACGGCGGTAGGTCCCGGCCAGGTCTTTCTTGCCCTTTCGGAAATGGGCCGCATGGGCGTTGTAACCCTCGTAGCGCAGGTGGCGGAGGGCGTCGACCTTGAAGTATTCCCAGCCCATGTCGCGCAGGCCGCGGTACACGGGCCTGACGACGGCGTCCACGGCCTCGGGGACCGAGGCGTCGAGGCTGAACTCCACCCAGTTGCCGCGCGCGGGCCGGCCGGCCGCGTCGGTCACGAACCAGTCCTTGTGGGCCTCGGCGTAGTCGGCCTGTTTGAAGGCGGCATTGGTCCAAATGCCCGGTTTGAGGCCCTTGCCCCGGATGTAATCCGGCAGGAAGGCGAGTCCCCGCGGGAACTTGTCGTTGGCCGTGAGCCAGAGGTCGGGGCGGCCCTCCCCTGTCTGATAGCCGTCGTCGATCTGGAGGATGTCGAAGCCGAACGGCAGAAGGGTCTCGGCGAGCGTGTCGGCCGTGTCGACGATGTCCTTCTCCGTGACCTCGTCGTAGAACGCGAACCAGGAGATCCAGCCGGCCACGGGGTCGGGCCAGATCCGGTAGGTCCAGGGCTCGAAGAAGCGGAGGCCGCGGTGGACCTGATAATAGCGGGGCCGGAAGCGCAGGACGATCTCGGGGCCTTCGGCCGTGAAGGCGAATTCCCTGCCGTCCTTCCCGTCCGACGAGGGCGTCACCGCGGCCCGCGGCCCGGCGTCGACCGAGAAGGCCCAGTCGCGGCCCCGGTCGTAGACGGCCCGGTTGAGGAGGCTGCGGCTCAGGCCGGAGACGTGGCGCACCAGCGCGGGGCTTCTGTCCCGGCGGTCGGCCTCGCAGGGGAAGGACTCGGGGCCGGCGGCCAGCGTGCCCGAGACCGAGACCCGTCCGCCCTTGTCGCGGGGCGTGAGGAGGACCGTTTGGGTGACGGCGTCGCCATAGCGGATGATATTGACCTTGGCCTCGAAGCCGGCCTCCCCGGCGGCGATCCCTCCCCTGAAGATCTCGCGGCCGTCGTAACGGACCGTGAGGTCCTTCTTGCCGACGGTGACTTTCGCCGGCCCGTTCTCCGGCGCTCCGGACGACGGCCCGCCCCGCCCGCACGCGGCGAGCAGGACGGCCGCGACGATCGCCGCCCCCGTTCCCAGGCTCCTCCGTCCCCTTCGCGCGCTCACTCTCATCGTGGCCTCCTCCCGGGATCTGGCGGACTTCGCTCATTGTATAATCGCCGGCTCTCCTGCGCAATGAAGCGGCCTTGTCGGAAACCACATAGACCTCGCGATTTTGATACCAGCAGTCGGGGAGCAAGTTGGCACTGAGGGGTGTCATCGGAGTGAGCATTGCGGCGATTTAGCCGGTCCGGAGACGGACAAGGGAAGTTTCCCCGGAAACCGCCAAAACGTGTTTGAGCGAGGCTTAGCGCAAGCCGAGCGAGTTGTTTTGGCGCCGAGTCCGTAGAACGGAACGGCGTTAAAAATCGTCGCAGCGAACGGAGATGATCCCCGAAGGGCCTAAGCGACCCGACAACCCCTGAATGCATCGCCGATGCGGCGGCGAGTGTGATAGAATCCGGAGGAATCCTCGCGGAGTGAGTCGCATGAAAAAAACGCTCCTGGCCGCCCTCGCGGCGCTCGCCCTGGCCCTGCCCGCCCTGGCCGACGTCGACAGCCTGTCGCGTCTGTTCCTCGCCGGCAAGGCCGTCCTCGACCTCGACGGCGACGGCTTCCCGGAAAAGCCCGCCCTGACCGTCGTCGTCCCGGAAAGACCGACCGCCGCCGAGCTGGCCCTGGCCGCCGACATCGCCGCCCGGGTGAACTTCGAGAGCCTGGCCGTCGATCTCGGCCTGGTCCGGCGCGAATCCGAGCTCGCCGCGACGCCCTCCCTGCCTTTCCCCGTCCTCATCGGCGACCGTTTGGCCTGGGTCCGGGAAGCCCTGAAAGAGCGCGGACCGGACTCGCGGCCGCTCCGCCCGAACGAGGGGCGCGTCTTCCTGTTCTCGAGAAAGGGCCGGCCGGCCCTGGCCTGCGTCGCCGGCTCCGACGACGCCCTGCTCAAGACCGGGCGGGCCTTCTTCCTGCGCTGGCCGTATTTCTGGGAGATCTGGGGACGGGAGACCGGCGCGACCTACGAGCGGCTCGAAAAGGACCTCGAAGCCTTCCTGGCCGCGGCCGGCGTCAAGGCCCGCGGCACGGTCGTCCGCGAGGCCCTCTACGAATTCCCCGCCGCCCCGCCCGTCGCCGACGGGCTCAAGGCCCTGTCGTTCGATCAAGGCCAGATCGCCAACCTGGCCGTCGAAGTCGACCTGGCCACGAACCAGGACAAGGAAAAGGCCCGGGAAGCCCTGTCGCTCCTTTCGGCCGGGCAGCGCCGGGGCGAGCGCACGGCGACCCTCTCCTATCCCGCCTGCGCCGCTCTGACGTTCGAGCTCCGCTCCGGCGGCGGGCCGTCCGCGTCCGTCGTCCTGACCCGGACCGGCGCGACCAAGCGCCTGCTGACGCCGGGATTCAAGGAACGCCCCGGCGCGGACCCCGCCGGGAAGGAGTTCGACCTCGCGAGCCTGTATTCGACCAAGGGCTTCTACTCCGATCAGGATCGCGACGGAATCCCCGACGGCCTCGATGCCGTCATCGTCGTTCCCGGCGACCTCGCCAGCCCGGTCCCGGCCGAGCTCGCCAGCCGCCTGGTCATGGGCACGGCCGGGGCGTCCTTCCCCATCCTCCAGCTCGATTCCGAGATCGAGAGCCGCAAGGCCCTGGCCGCGCCGATCCTCGTCGGCGCCAACGCCCTGACCGCCGATCTCGTCAAGACCGGGAAGCTCGCGCTCGCGCCCCTCGAAAAGGGGTCCGGCCTGATCAAGGTCGTGCCCAAGGCCTTCGGCAAGTCCGCCGCCCTCGTCGTCCAGGGCGCCGACCCCGCCGGCCTCGACGCGACGGTCTCCTATCTCTCCCGGACCTTCCCCTATTTCGCCGAGTACGGCGAGGGCCACGCCCAGCTCGCCGACCTGGCCGCCGACGTCGACAAGCTCCTGCGCGGCGAGAAGGGCGCCGCCGAGGCGGTCTTCCTGAACGCCGTCGAGAAGGCGGCCGCCGAGATCAAGGGCCGCGACCTCGAATCCGTCGAGGCCGAGCTCGTCCTGCCCGGGCCCAACGCGGCCTTCGAGGACGCCGTGAAGGCCGCTCTGCGCGCCGCCGCGGGCAACGCCGCGGTGAAGACCGGAACGATCTCGCTCAAGGCGGCCCGGACGGTCTTCGAAAAGGAAAAGTCGTTCACCTGGGAGGCCGACGACGCCGTGGCCCTGCTCAAGGGCCGGATCCGGGCCGTCGTCGACGCGGCCGGCAAAGGCGGGGGGGTCGAGGTCGGCGCCGTCCTCAGCGAATCCCCGGCCGTCCGGGAGAAAGTGCGCGTCGAGATCAAGGCCCTCCTCGCCGCCTCCGGCTTCCCGTCCGCCAGGGTCGAGGTGGCGTCCGCCTACAAGCCCGGCTATTTCTGGCTGGTCGAAAAAGTCCTGCCGGCCCTGGCGGGAAAGCCCGTCCACCGCCTCACGGTCCGCTTCGCCGAGGAGCGCGAGGACCTCACCCGGGCCAAGCGCGCCTACGCCGAGCCCGCCCGCTGGCTCCAGGAGCTCTATCCCGTCGACGAGGTCCTGTCCCGCGCGCTCGGACTGCCCCTCGACCGGTTCGTGTTCGAGATGACGGCGCCGGGCGGCCCGGCCTACCGGGTCGAGGCCGTCGACGCCGGCGGCCGGGTCCTGTTCGCCGACAGCTACTCTCCCCGGGTCCGCGAGATCCCGCTCTCGAACGTCCTGCCCGAATGGGGCACGGCCCGGGTGACCACGGGCGGGCTGCGCGTCGTCGCCGGCGGCACGGTCGTCTGCGACGAGGCGCTTCCGACCGACCTCGAGAAGTTCTGGGCCTTCTACCAGGACGAAGTCCTTCCGGCCGTCGTCGCCCACGTCCGGAAGAGGACCGGAGGCGAGCCGACCTTCTCCAAGCAGCCCTACTTCAAGCGCCTGCTCGTGGACCTCCGGGCCAGCGAGCCGGACTTCCGGACCGGGCTCGACGAGGAGATCGTCTCCTCGCTCGAGGCCGTCCACGACGAGATCTACTTCGACACGCTCGACCTCCTGCGGGGCATCACCCGCTTCGATCCCGAGGACAAGGACGCGGCGGCGGACACCTCCCGGTCGTCGGCCCCCGGCAACGTCTTTCCCTCCCTCCACCCCTCGCTCGAAGGCGGGGCGGCCTCGGCCCGCGCCGTCCTCGAGGATTGGCCGGCCGCCGCGCCCGAGCTCACGGTCCGCTGGAAGGAGAAGGGCCGCGAAGCCGTCGTCCAAAAGACCTCGTTCCCGGCGCTCAAGCCCAAGGAGGCCCGCGTCTCCGAGCTCGTCTTCGACGGCCGGTCCGGCCGCGTCGCCGGCGTCACCTTCGAATCCGACTGGGAGAAAGAGGCCGATTATCTGGCTTTCGTGGATATGCTCGCCACCCGGCGGCGCCTCGCAGAGACCGGTCTCGTCGCCGATCCCTTCCGCTACCCAAGTCTCGACGCCGTCATCCTCCGCCCCCGCTTCCAGTCCCAGGAGAAGGACGAGCGACTGGCCGTGGCCCCGGTCCCTCCCCCGGCTTCCGGCGGGGCCGCGACTCCTGTCCCGCCTCCGGCCGCCGGCGAGGCCATGGTCACGACCCGGGAGATCATCTCGCCCGACATGGCCTCGGACCTCGTCCGCCGGCTCTCCGCGCTCGGCGGCGTCAAAGGCTACGTCGGAGGCCGTTCCTTCGAGGGCCGCGAAGTGCCCGTCCTCGAGCTCTTCCTGCCGTTCGAGAAGTACGTCTCCCTGCCGCGCCTGGTCACGCTCAAGCCGACGCTCCAAGCCGTCGCCCGCCAACACGCCAACGAGGTCTCCTCGACCAACTACCTCCTCCGCTTCGCCGAGCTCCTGGCCCGCGACCCGGCCACCCGGGAGGCGCTCAAGAAAATGAGCTTCGTCTTCGAGGCCATGGAGAACCCGGACGGGGCCGAGCTGGCCTACGCGATGCAGAAGAACGAGCCCTTCCACAGCCTGCACGCCGGCCGCTACGGCGCGCTCGGCGTGGACATGGGCTACCAGACCGGGGCCAAGCCCCTGCTGCCGGAGGCCGCCGTCCGGACGCGGCTCTACGACCGCTGGGTGCCCGACGTCTTCCTCAACCTCCACGGCTACCCGTCCCACGAATGGGTCCAGCCGTTCTCGAACTACACCCCCTATCTCTTCCGCGACTACTGGGTGCCCAAGGGCTGGTTCGCGTACTTCAAGGCCCCGAGCCTGCCGATCTACCCGGAGCACCGCGAGGCCGGGCGCGCGCTGATGACGCTCATCGCCGCGGAGCTCAACGCGGACCCGGCGATCGCCGCGTCGAACCGCAAGTTCTACGACCGCTACGAGCGCTGGTCGGCCCGCTGGTCGCCGCACATGAACGAGCTCGAGATCGCCGATGGGGTCAATATCTTCGCCAAGCGTCGGGGCCCAACGGAGAACCGGTTGACGCCCCGGGCCCAAGCGACCTTCAGCGAGCAGACGCCGGAGCTCATGGACGAGACGGCGACCGGCGACTGGCTCGAGTTCCTCTGCGGGCAGGGCCTGGCCTACCTCCGGGCCCACGTCAAGTACCTCGGCGGGGCCGATTACACGGTCGTCCGGATCGAGGAAGAGGTCCGCGACCGGGCCCGCCTGACCCTGGTCCGGTCGAGGCCCGGCAAATCCGGGACGCCTGAGAAATCCGGGACATGACTCAAGAAAGCCAGGGACACGATCCGTTTTCCGGAGAAAAGGGTCTTGTCCCGGATTTCTCAGATCGTGTCCCTGCGATTTCTCGGCTTGCGTCACGGATTTGCCCGGCACCGAAGGTGCCGGGGGCAGATCCGGATATCTTGTCTATTCCTATGTTTTTTTGTTAATATACCGGCGCCTTGGTAAAAGGACGGGGCCAGATGGACGCGCAGACCAACCTCCTGATCATCTCGGACGACTTCTCGCTCTACGAGACCATCAAAAAGGCCCCCGTCGCCGCCGACTTCAACGTCTTCTTCTCGCAGACCGACGACGACTATCTGGCCATCGTCCGCGACAACGGCATCCGCGTCGTCCTCGTCGACTCCGGCGACGCCCTGGCCGCGGGCCTGCTCATCCTGAAGAAGATCAAGAGATCCGACGACCTCGTCGACGTCCTCGTCGGCGGCGAGCCGGTCGGGCGCGAGGCCGCCCTCGACGTCGTCCACGCCGGCGCGACCGACTTCGTGCCCCGGCCCTACGAGCGCGACATCCTCGGCGACATCCTGCGGCGCATCGCCCGCAAGCGCGCCCTTCGCCGCGAGACGCTGCACCTCGAGAAGAAGCTCGAGCGCAAGTACGCCTTCGAAGGCCTCATCAGCCGCAATCCCACGATGCTCGAGATCTTCGGGCTCGTCGAGAACATCGCCAAGTACTTCTCGAGCGTCTTGGTCACCGGAGAGACCGGGACCGGCAAGGAAGTCGTGGCCCGGGCCATCCACGGCTTGAGCCCCTTCAAGGACAAGCCGCTCGTCGTCTGCGACTGCGCCTCCGTCCCCGAGAACCTGTTCGAATCCGAGCTCTTCGGCTATAAGAAGGGGGCGTTCACCGGGGCCGACCGGGACAAGCGCGGCCTGTTCGAGGAGGCCGACGGCGGGACGATCTTCCTCGACGAGATCGCCGAGATCCCCGTGGCCGTCCAAGCCAAGCTCCTCCGCGTCCTGGAGAACAGGGAGTTCCGGCCCCTCGGCGCGAACGAGAGCACCTCGGTCGAGGTCCGGGTGCTGGCCGCCACGAACCGGGACCTGGCCGAGAGGGTCCGGACCGGGGCTTTCCGCGAGGACCTCCTACACCGCCTGAACAAGGTCGTCATCGAGCTGCCGCCGCTGCGCGAGCGGCCCGAGGACATCCCTCTCCTCGTCCGCCACTTCCTGCAGTCCGCCAACCAGAGCTTCGCCAAGAGCGTCCGCGGCGTCTCGCGCGAGGTCCAGAAGCTCTTCCTGAAATACGGCTGGCCGGGCAACGTCCGCGAGCTGGCCAACGTGCTGGAGAGCGCGGTCCTGCTCTGCAAGAAGGACTTCATCGACGTCGCCAACCTGCCCAAGTATCTCAGGGACTTCATC
>JBFYNT010000224.1:0-2583 GCA_041304225.1 Candidatus Aminicenantota bacterium | reverse complement strand
CGAAGAGGACCATCCGGACCTTCGCCGTCGCCTCGTTCCTCAACGACATGGGCTCGGACATCATCAATCCTGTCTGGCCGCTCTTCGTCACGCAGGTGCTCAAGGCCAACATGGCCACTCTGGGCTTCCTCGACGGCCTCGGCGAAGCCGTGGTCTCGTTGTCCCAAGCCGTCGCCGGGTACTATTCGGACAGGATCCACAGGCGCAAGGTCTTCATCTGGACGGGATACCTCTGCGGCGCCGTGTCGCGCCTCGGCTACGCCGCCTCGTCGGTCTGGACGACCCTCGTCCCCTTCCGCGTCCTCGACCGGGCCGGCAAGATCCGGGGAGCCCCGCGGGACGCCATGCTGGCCGACGTCTCGACCGACGCGAACCGCGGCCGGCACTTCGGCCTGCTCCGGGCCATGGACAACGCCGGCTCCGTCGCCGGCATCCTCATCTCCATCGCCCTCATCGATGTCCTCGGCTACCGCCTGCTCTTCGCCTTGGCCGCCATCCCGTCGCTCATCGGCGCCTTCCTCATCCTGAGGAACATCCGGGAGTCGGGCTCCCCGGTGGCCCGGGTCTTCAAGGGACTGTCCTTCAAGGACATCGACCGCAACCTCGCTCTCTACATCGCGCTCAACGGGGTCTTCGCCCTGGGCGCCTTCACGTACTCCTTCCTCCTGATGTACGCCCGATCGGAGGGCTTCCGGACGGGGGCCATCCCGGTCCTCTTCCTGGTTTACTCGACCGTCGCCGCGTCCCTCTCCTACCCTTTCGGGCGTCTCTCCGACCGTATCGGACGCAAGCCCGTGATGGTCATGGCCTTCGGGGCCTGGGCCGCGGTCTGCTCCGGGGTTCTTTTCTTCGGCGACGGCCTGGCCGCCGTCGCCTCGCTCTTTGTGCTATACGGGATCCATAAGGCGGCCCTCGATCCGGTCCAGAAGACGATCGCCGCGGAGCTCGCGCCGCAGGCCTACCGAGCCTCCGTGCTGGGGGGATTCCAGATGGTCATCGGATTGGCGGCCTTCCCGGCCTCGCTCCTGGCCGGCCTGCTCTGGGACAAGGCCGGGCGGCGGGCCCCCTTCCTCGTGTCGTTGGGTCTGACGGCGGTCGCGGCGACTCTCCTGTTCTTCGTCAAGGAGACGAGGCGCCCGGCGGCGTCCGGGCCGATCCCGCCGGTCACCTGATCAGATAAAGCGCCTCCTGGCGCGGACGGAAGAACCGCCAGCCCTCGTCGGAGAGCCAGACCGGGTCCTCGGCCATCATGGTCACCTTCTGCCCCCCCCACTCCGGGACTTCGGTCGCCGTGTTGAGCTCGAGGGCCAGGTAGGAGCCCGCTCGGAGCTTCTTCGGCGGTGTGCCGGCGTCCCGACGGGCGCTCCGGAAGTCGATGGACGCCCCCAGCCCGTGGCCCTGGGGGCCCAGCGGATGGCTGTAGACCATAGCCGCGATCCCCTTGGCTTTCATCTCGGCCATGGTCTCGTCGTAGACGTCTGCCGCGGCTTTGCCCGGCCGCGAGAGGCGGATGACGGCATCCTGCAGGGCGTTCGTGTTGGCTAGGGCCTTCTCCAGGCCGCCGGGGGCCCGCGTCTCTCCCGGCATGAGGACATAGGCCATCTTCTGCCAGTCCGAGCTGAGCCCCATGTAAATGAGCCCGAAATCCAGGTGGACGACGTCGCCCCGCTCGATGACGGCAGCCTCCGAAGCCACGTTCAGGAAGCCGCTCGAGGTCTTCTCGTCGGCCCGGCTCCGTCTTTGAAGGCGCAGGTCGGGCTGGAACCAGGGGACGAGGCCGAGCCGCCCGGACTCCCGGAAAAGCCACATCCGGACCTCGCCGACGGTCGTCCGGCCGGGACCGATGACCTCGTTCGACAGGGCCCGCCGGGCCAGGATCTCGGTGACCCGGACCAGGGCGGCATAATGCTCGAACTCCTCGGGGATGCGCGTGTCGAGGTAGTCCTCGATGAGCTCGGCGGCGCTCGTGAACCTCTTCTCGGCTTCCGGGCCCAGGCTCTCGACGATCCAGGCGTAGGAATCGCGGGTCAGGCTGCGGGTGACGCCGCGCCGGCCGCCGATGCTCAGGGCGATCTTTTCGGGCCGGTACCTATCCACCCATTCCTTGAGGGCCTTGATCCCGGCGCCCGCCTGGGGCGAGTCGAAGAAGCGCCCGACGCTCTCCTCGGCGTAGCCGGTGACGGCCAGCTTCTTCAGGCCCTCGGCCCCGGCGTCGAAGAAGGCGAAGAGGTCCCGGTTCCCGACGTACGGACGCGGGGGAGCGACGTGTGAGGTCAAGGGGTCGTCGTGGAATTCCTCGTTGACGACGATCCAGGCCCCGACGCCGTGGCGGCGCATGAGCGGGAGGATCGTCCCGTGGCGCTTCTCGAGCCAGCCCTCCCGGACTTCGATCTGGCGGTCGGCGGCGAGAAGGGCCGGCAGCCCGGTGTCCGCGGCCCCGGGGACCGCCGCGGGCGCGGACGGGCCGCCGCAGGCGGCCGCCAGGAGCGAGAGCCCCAGGCAGAGGAAGAAGGCGGAACGGGTCGCCCCGCTTCGGCGGATCGACATGGGCGGGCCTCCTGGATCGAAAGGTGGCGCTGGGGA
>JBFYNT010000223.1:0-6098 GCA_041304225.1 Candidatus Aminicenantota bacterium | reverse complement strand
GGCCGACATCGACTTCGCCTTCACCGAGGCCTTCACGACCTACGGCCAGATCGGCATCAAGGTCTGGGTCTACCGGGCCGACGTCGAGAAGGCCAAGATGACCTCCCAGACGGCTGAGGTCGAGGAGATCTGACCATGTTGATGCCCGCGAAAGTCAAATACCGCAAGCAGCAGCGCGGCCGCATGCGCGGCAAGGCCCTGCGGGGCGGCACGCTGACGTTCGGCGAGTTCGGCCTCCAGGCCCTCGAGCCGGGCTGGCTGTCCTCCCGGCAGATCGAGGCCGGCCGCATCACCATCACCCGCCACATGAAGCGCAAGGGCAAGCTGTGGATCCGGACCTTCCCCTGGAAGTCCGTCACCAAGAAGCCGACCGAGGTCCGCATGGGCAAGGGCAAGGGCGACCCCGAGTTCTGGGTCGACGTCATCCGCCCGGGCAAGATCCTGTTCGAGCTCGAGGGCATCGATCTCGAGGAGGCCCGCGAGGCCATGCGCCTGGCCGCCCACAAGCTGCCCGTCAAGACGCGGTTCATCTCCCGGGAAGCGAGGGAGCTCAGATGAAGATCAAGGAACTGAAGGAAATGTCGGCCGACGAGCTGAAGCACAAGGAGGCGGAGCTCGTCGACCAGCTCTTCAAGCTCCGCTTCCAGAAGTCCCTCGGCCAGCTCGAGAGCCCGATGAAGGTCAAGAACGTCAAGAGGGACATCGCCCGCATCAAGACCCTGCTCAGCCAGGCGTCGAAGGCAACGGAGTAGCCCATGGACACCCAAGGACAAGCACGGAAGACGACCAAGGTCGGCACCGTCATCGCCAAGAAGATGAAGAAGACGGTCACGGTCGTCGTGGAACGGCAGGTCCGCCACCCCCTGTACCGGAAGATCGTCCGGCGGGAGCGGAGCTTCCTCGTCCACGACGAAGCCGAAAAGTGCAAGGTCGGCGACGTCGTCCGCATCATCGAGACGCGGCCGATCAGCAAGACCAAGCGCTGGCGCGTCGTCGAGATCGTCGGGCTGACGCCGGAACTGACGGCCACCCCGATCGAGACGAATCCGCTGGAGGCTAAGCTCGCGGAGACCAAGCCGGTCGAGCCCGGGACGGGAGACGGCCAATGATCCAGATGCGCACGATGCTCAAGGTCGCCGACAACTCCGGCGCCCGGCGGATCATGGCCATCACGCCGCTCGGCGGCAGCGTCGGCCGGGTGGCCCGCATCGGGGACGTCATCTCCGCGACCGTCAAGGAAGCCGATCCCGAGAGCAAGATCGCCAAGGGCAAGGTCATCCGGGCCGTCGTCGTCCGGACCCGCAAGGAGCTCCGCCGCAGGGACGGCTCCTATATCCGGTTCGAGGACAACGCCGCGGTCATCATCGACAAGGCGGGGGAGCCCGTGGGCACCCGCGTTTTCGGGCCCGTCGGGCGCGAGCTCCGGGAGCGGAAGTTCATGAAGATCATCTCCCTCGCGCCGGAGGTCCTGTGATGCACAAGATCCAGCTCAAGAAGAACGACCTCGTCGTCGTCATCCGGGGCAAGGACAAGGGGAAGACGGGCAAGGTCCTGAAGCTCATCCCCGAGACCAACCGGGTCATCGTCGAGAGGATCAATTTCTCGAAGCACTTCGTCAAGGCCGACCGCAGCCGGAACACCCAGGGCGGGGTCATGGAGAAGGAGTCCCCGATCGCCGTGTCCAACGTCATGCTCTACTGCTCGGAGTGCGGGCAGGGCGTCCGGGCCCGCAGCCGCCGGCTCGAGGACGGCAGCAAGATCCGGCTCTGCCACCGCTGCGAGACCCTGATCGAGAAGCAAAAGTGAGGATGCGTCCATGAGCCGTTTATACGAAAAGTACCGGAAGGACGTGGTTCCCGCGCTCCAGGAGGAGCTCGGCATCACGAATATCATGGCCGTGCCGCGCCTGGAGAAGATCATCGTCAACGTCGGCGTCGGCGACGCCATCGGGAACATCAAGCTCCTGGACGCGGCCAAGGCCGAGCTGGCCCAGATCACCGGCCAGCTGCCGGGCGTCGGGCGGGCCAAGAAGTCCATCTCGGCCTTCAAGCTGAGGAAGGGCCAGCCCATCGCCTGCTACGTCACCCTCCGCAACCGGAGGATGTACGAGTTCTTCGACCGGCTGGTCAACATCGTCCTGCCGCGGGTCCGCGACTTCCGCGGCGTCCCGCCCACGTCCTTCGACAGCCGGGGCAACTACACCCTCGGGATGCGCGACCAGCTGGTCTTCCCCGAGATCGACTACACCAAGGTCGAGCGGCCCCGGGGCATGAACATCACCATCGTCACGACCGCCCGGACGGACAAGGAAGCCCTGGCCCTCCTCAAGAGGCTGGGCATGCCGTTCCGGGAATCCTGAGGAGAGAGGTCCGCATGGCAACTACAGCCCGTATGGCCAAGATGGTCCGCAAGCCGAAATACGAGATCCGCGTCCGCCGCCGCTGCCGGCTCTGCGGCCGCTCCCGGGCCTATTACCGGAAATTCGACCTCTGCCGCCTGTGCTTCCGCGAGCTGGCCCTCAAGGGCGAGATCCCGGGCGTGACCAAGTCGTCCTGGTGACGGCGGAGAAAGGAACAACCATGGATTCGATTTCAGATCTGCTCACCCGGATCCGCAAAGGCGTGAAGTCCAAGAAGCGGGAAGTCAACATCCCGTCCTTCCGGCTGGGGATCGAGGTCGTCAAGATCCTCAAGGAGGAGGGCTACGTCAAGAACTACAAGGTCATCGACGACAGCAAGCAGGGGATCCTCAACGTGACGCTCAAGTACACCGAGGACAACCGGAGCGTCATCAGCGGCCTCAAGCGCGTCAGCCGGCCGGGCTGCCGGATCTACTGCACCAGGGATTCCGTCCCCAAGGTCCTGGACGGCCTGGGCGTGGTCGTCGTCTCGACGTCCCGCGGCGTCATGACCGGCAAGGCCTGCGAGGAGCAGGGGGCGGGCGGCGAAGTCCTCTGCAGCATCTGGTAGGCGCGAGGAGAGATACCATGTCCAGAGTCGGCAAGAAGCCCATCACGATAGCGGCGGGCGTGACCGTCACGGTGCACCCGGACCGGATCGATTTCGAAGGGAAGAAGGGCAAGCTGTCCTCGCCGCTCCGGCCGGGCATCACGGCCGCCGTCGAGGGCCAGACCCTGACCTTGACCCGGTCCGACGAGAACCAGCAGACCCGGGCCGACCACGGCCTGGGCCGGGCCCTGGCCCGCAACGCCATGGCCGGTGTCTCCGAAGGCTACGTCAAGCAGATGGAGATCGTCGGCGTCGGCTACAAGGCCAAGGTCGACAAGGGCAAGCTCGAGATCAGCCTGGGCTACTCCCGGCCGATCACCTTCGAGATCCCCGCGGGGATCGAGATCGTCGCCGAGAAGCCCACCCTGCTCACCATCCGCGGCATCGACCGGCAGAAGGTGGGGCAGGTGGCCGACAACATCAAGAGCCTCCGCATCCCGGACCCCTACAAGCAGAAGGGCGTCCGGTACCTCGGCGAGAGGCTGATCAAGAAAGAACGAAAGGCGGGAGTGACCGGTGCTTAAAGACAAGACGAAGGAAAAGAAGGTCCGGGACGACCGTCTCCGGAAGCGCATCCGGGAGAGGATCGAGGGGACGCCCGAGCGGCCCCGCCTCCACGTGTTCAAGAGCAACGCCTACGTCTACACCCAGGTCATCAACGACCGGGAGGGCGCCGTGCTCCTGACCGCGTCCACCTTGGAGAAGGAGTTCCGGGAGAAGGCCAAGAGCACCAAGAACCGGGACGCCTGCGGCCTGCTCGGCGAGCTGCTGGGCAAGCGCCTCAAGGCGGCCAAGATCGAGAAGGTCGTCTTCGACCGGGGGACCCACCCCTATCACGGACGCATCAAGACCCTGGCGGAGGCCATCCGCAAGGAAGGCATCCAGTTCTGAGCGGACGGCGGACCAAGGAGAGAACAAAGTGGATGATCGCAGACACAGCAGAAAAGTCGGAATCGTCGACGAAGAGGGGATGGAGCTCAAGGACCAGGTCATCTCCATCCGCCGGGTCACCAAGGTCGTCAAGGGCGGCAAGAACCTGAGCTTTTCGGCGCTCGTGGCCGTCGGTGACGAGCGCGGCCGGGTCGGCATCGGCAAGGGCAAGGCCCGCGAGGTGCCCCAGGCTATCGCCAAGGGCGTCGAGGCGGCCCGCAAGAGCATGATCCGCGTGCCCCTGGCCGAAACGACCATCCCCCACCTGGTCAAGGGCGTCGACGGGGCCGGCCTGGTCGTCCTCCGCCCGGCCTCCAAGGGGACGGGCGTCATCGCCGGCGGCGCGGTCCGCGTCATCATGCAGCTGGCCGGCATCCGGGACATCCTGACCAAGTCCATCCGCAGCAGCAACCCCATCAGCGTCGCCAACGCGACCCTGGACGCCCTGCGGCGGATCCGGAACCCCGAGGACGTGGCCAAGATCCGCGGGAAGGCGAGGAGCGCGCTATGACCGAAGTCACGAAGAAAGCCCCGAAGGCGCCCAAGGGCGCCGTTGCGCCGGCCGGCGACCGTTACATCAAGGTGACGCTCGTCCGCAGCCTCATCGGGTACCCTCCCATCCAGCGGGAGACGGCCACGGGCCTGGGACTCCGCAAGCTCCAATCGAGCGCCGTGCTCAAGGAGACTCCGTCGGTCCGGGGCATGGTCAACAAGATCGTCCACGCCGTCAAGGTCGAATCGGTGGAGAAGCCATGAACCTCAGCAATCTGAAACCGGCCCAGGGATCTAGGAAGGACCGCAAGCGGGTGGGGCGCGGCCCCGGCTCCGGCTGGGGCAAGACCGCCGGCCGCGGCAGCAAGGGCCAGCTGCAGGGCAGCGGCTATTCCCGCAAGCGCGGCTTCGAGGGCGGCCAGATGCCCCTCGTCCGGCGTATCCCCAAGCGCGGCTTCACCAGCCTCTTCCGCGTGGAGATCGCCGTCGTCAACCTGGACCGCCTGGCCAAGCTCCGCAAGGAGGAGATCGGGCCCAAGGAAATGGCCGAGCACCGCCTCATCCAAAAGGAGACGGACCGGGTCAAGGTCCTCGGGCGCGGCGACCTGGCGTCGGCCAAGACCGTCCGGGCCCACGAGTTCTCCGCCTCGGCCGTCAAGAAGATCGAGGCCAAGGGCGGCAAGGCCGTCGTCATCGGGAAAGGCCAATGCTAGACTCCATCCGCAACATCTTCAGCATCCCCGAGCTGCGCAAGAGGGTCATTTTCACCCTCCTGCTGCTCGCGGTCTACCGGATCGGCGGCGTCATCCCCAACCCCGGCCTGAGCGCCACGGCGCTGGCCGAGTTCTGGCAGAGCCAGAAGGGCTCGCTCCTCGGCTTCATCGACCTGTTCTCCGGGCGGAACATGTCCCGGATGACCATCTTCGCCCTGGGCATCATGCCCTACATCTCGGCCTCGATCATCCTCCAGCTGCTGACGGTCGTGTGGCCCTACCTCGAGCGCCTGTCCAAGGAAGGGGAGCTCGGCCGGAAGAAGATCACCCAGTACACCCGCTACGGCACGATCGTCATCTGCCTGATCCAGGCCTTCGGCATCGCCATCTTCCTCGAGGCCCTGCGGACGCCCGCCGGGGCCCCGGTCGTCCTCAGCCCGGGCTGGGGCTTCAAGCTGTTGACCATCCTGACCCTGACCACCGGGACGGTGTTCGTCATGTGGCTGGGCGAGCAGATCTCGGAGCGGGGCATCGGCAACGGCATCTCGCTCATCATCTTCGCCGGCATCGTCGTCGACTTTCCGAGCTCCCTGGTCGGCCTCGTCCGGGGCCTGCGGACCGGAACGATGGACCCCCTGAAGATCATCTTCCTGGGCGCCCTGATGGTCGCCGTCATCGGCTTCATCGTCTTCGTCGAGCGCGGCCAGCGCCGCATCCCGGTCTCCTACGCCAAGCGCGTGGTGGGCCGCAAGGTCTACGGCGGCCAGAGCACGCACCTGCCGCTCAGGGTCAACACCGGCGGCGTCATCCCGATCATCTTCGCCGCCTCGGTCATCACCATCCCGGTCACGGCGGCCAACCTCATCAAGGTCCCCGTCATCCAGAGGGTAGCCGAACAGTTCGGGCTGGGCATGCCCCTCTACAACCTGGTCTACATCGGGGCCATCATCTTCTT
>JBFYNT010000222.1:0-9192 GCA_041304225.1 Candidatus Aminicenantota bacterium | reverse complement strand
TGGCCGGCCGGCGTCGTCTACGGCACGGCCGTCGACCAGGCCCGCTGGCTCATCGCCAATATCAACCACGGGGTCTTTAAAGGGAAGCGCGTTCTCAGCGAGACGACCTTCCGCGAGATGACCCGGCGGCAGTACGACCGCTTCGCGGGCCCCATCAACGGCGGCTGGCTCAACGAGACGTCGGGCTACGGACTGGCCTGGTGGGTCTCGACCCTCGAGGGCGAGAAGGTCATCGCCCACAGCGGCAGCGTCAACGGATACACGGCTTTCCTGGCGGGGAACGTCGACCGGAAGACGGGCGTGGCCATCCTGACCAACGGCAACAAGGCCCACCGCTGGCTGTATTCGCTGGCCCTCAAGGCCCTGGCCGCGCTGAAGACGCCCTGATCGCGAGACCCCGGCCCTCTGGCCCGCCGCGCGATGTCGTTGACTCCCCTCTGCCCATTTGTTATCCTCGGGGGCAGTCAAACAGGTCCAGGGGAACACGCCGTGAAGTGCCCGCGCTGCGGCTTCGTCAGCCCTCCCGATACGAGGTTCTGCGGGCGATGCGCCGCGCCGCTCGGCTCCGACGGCGACTCTCCGACCCTCACCGGAACCCTGGCCGCGCCCGTCCGCGAGCTCACGACCGGCACGACCTTCGCCCGCCGCTACCAGGTCATCGAGGAGCTGGGCAAGGGCGGCATGGGACGCGTCTACAAGGTCTTCGACACGGAAGTCCGGGAGAAGCTGGCCCTCAAGCTCCTCAAACCCGAGATCGCCGCGGATGCCGCCACGATCGAGCGCTTCAGGAACGAGCTGCGGCTGGCCCGGACCGTCTCCCACCGCGGCGTCTGCCGCATGCACGACCTGGGCCGGGAGGAGGGGACGGGGACCTATTTCATCACCATGGAGTACGTCCCGGGCGAGGACCTCAAGTGCCTCATCCACAGCATCGGGGCCCTGCCCGTGGGCAAGGCCGTGGCCATCGCCCGCCAGGTCGCCGAGGGGCTGGCCGAGGCCCATCGGCTCGGGGTCGTCCACCGCGACCTCAAGCCTCAGAACATCATGATCGACCGCGAGGGCGGGGTCCGGATCATGGATTTCGGGATCGCCCGCTCCGTCAAGACCAAGGGCCTCACCGGCGCCGGGGTGATGATCGGCACGCCCGAGTACATGTCGCCGGAGCAGGTGGATGGAAGGGAGGCCGACGCGCGCTCGGACATCTACGCCCTCGGCGTCGTTCTCTTCGAGACGCTGACGGGGCGCCTCCCGTTCGAGGGCGAGACGGCGCTCGCCGTGGCCGTCAAGCAGAAAAGCGAGCTTCCGCCCGATCCGCGCAGGATCAACGCCCAAGTTCCCGAGGAACTCGGACGGCTCGTCCTGAGATGCCTGGAGAAAGACAAGGCCCGGCGCTTCCCCGGCGCCGAAGAGCTCGCGGCGGAGCTCGGCCGGATCGAGAAGGCCCTTCCGGAAACGACCGGTCCCCTGCCTCTCTGCCGGCCGCAGACCTCCAAACAGATCACGGTCCGCCTGCCGTCGAAGAAGGTCTGGATCCCGGCCGCGGCCGTTCTCGTCGCCTTGGCCGCGCTTCTCGTTTGGCAGTTCGTTCCGGAGGGCGAGGGCTCGAGGCGCACGGTCGCCGTCCTCGGCTTCAGGAACCAGACCGGCGAGGCCGGGTTCGACTACCTCCGCGAGGCCATCCCCAACCTCCTCATCACCAGCTTGGAGCAGTCGAAGCACCTCCGGGTGACCTCGTGGGAGCGGCTGAAGGACCTTCTCAGGCAGGGCGGCCGGGGCCCGGTCGCGGCGTTCGATGAGGAGGCGGGATTCGAGATCTGCCGCAAGCACGGCATCGAGGCCCTCGTCATTGGCTCGTACGTCAAGGCCGGCGAGACCTTCGTCACCGACGTCAAGGTCCTCGACGCCACGACCCGAGAGTCGTTGAGAAGCGCCTCGGCCCGGGGCGAAGGGGTGGCCAGTATCCTCAAGTCCCAGATCGACGAGATCAGCCGGCAGGTCGGCCGCGGCATCGGCAAGCCCCTCCTGAAGATCGAGGCGCCCGTCCGGCCGATCGTGGAGCTGACGACGAACTCCATGGAGGCTTATGAATACTTTCTCCGGGGGCGGAGCGATTTCGAGAAGTTCTATCACGAGGCCGCCCAGAAGTCCCTGGAACAGGCCGTCTCCCTCGATCCCGAGTTCGCCATGGCCTATCTGCTTCTGTCCCAGACGGCCGTGAATCTCTTCGATTTCGACCTCGGTCGCGAGGCCATGGAGAAAGCCTTCCGCTACGCGGCCAAGGCGAGCGAAAAGGAAAGGCTCTATATCGCGGCCGGGTACGCCGAGACGATCGAAAAAGATACGGACAGGCAGCTGCGCCTTCTCCAGGATCTCGTCAGGAAGTACCCGGACGAGAAATACGCCTTCTTCGCCTTGGGGCGGCGCTATCAGGAACGCCGGGCCTACCCCGAGGCCATCGCCGTAATGGAACGGTCCGTCGCCCTGGACCCGACGTTCGGCTTCGCCGTCAACCAGTTGGCCTACGTGCACGCCATGAGCGGGAATTTCGACGAAGCCCTGCGTCTGTTCGAACGCTACGCGGCGCTCAGCCCCGGCGACGCCAATCCGCTCGACTCGATGGGCGAGACCTACATCAGGATGGGTCGACTGGATTTGGCCGAAGCGAAATACCGCGAGGCCCTGGAACTGAGGCCGGACTTCTACTCCGCCTGCCCGGCCCTGATGTACATCGACTGTCTCCGGGAGGATTATGCCGGGTCCGAGCACTGGATCGAGGAGTTCAGCCAGCGGGCCCCCTCCTTGCCGGCCAGGGCGGCGTCCGCCTGGATCAAGGCGTTCATGGATTACTTTCTCGGCCGGTGGGACGCGGCCCTGGCCCGCTACTCCGGGATCAGGGCGGAGGCCGAGGCCGCGGGCCAAGTCGAGGCCGTAGCGTTCGCTGATTGGATCACGGCGTTCATCCTTCACGACCGGGGGGAGGCCGAGGCCGCGAACGAAGCGATGCGGCGTTATTTCGACCAGAGAGAGAAGAGCGGCTCAGGCCTGTCCGTGTACGAGCAGGTTGGCCGGATCTTTTTCCAAGGGTGGGTCGATCTCGCCGAGGGCAAGCCCGCGGACGCGGGTCGCCGCGCGGCCGAGATGGAACCTTGGCTCTCCCGGGTCGATCCCGCCGACTCGGCCAACGCGACGTTCCTCTATCGGCTGCTTCGGGCCGAAGAGGCGCTGGCCGGAAACGACTTTGACCGCGCAATCTCTTTCGGCCGCGCGATCGTCCCCCTCGACCTCCCGAGGATGGCGTTGGATACGGTCCCGATCTACAACCAGCCGTGGCTCAAGGATGTCTTGGCCCGGGCTTTCTGGAAAAAGGGCGACCTCGACGCCGCGGCGGCGGAATACCGCAAGCTCATGACCATCGATCCGTCGAACCAGGTCCGGCTGATGATCCCGCCGCTCTATCACTACCGGTTGGGCCGGGTCCTCGAGGAGAAGGGAGACAAGCCGGGGGCGGCGGTCGAGTACGGGAAGTTCCTGGAATTCTGGAAGGACGCCGACCCGACCCATCCCGAGCTCGCCGACGCCCGCAGGCGCTTGGCCGGGCTCTAGTCCTCGGATCCTCTCCCCGCGCGGCGGCCGATGCCGATCGCGACCGTCAAGTTGAGCACGACGTCGTTCGAAGCGCTCAGATAGAAGGCGGACAGGGTCAGGCGCGTCGGGCCGGTGAGAAGGCCGGCCTGGAACTTGGGGACGAGTCTGCCGCCGGCGCTCTCGGACCAGTCGGAGATCCGCCGGACGGCCCCGCCGCCGAAGAAGAAGCGCCCGAACCGGAGGTTGGCCGTCGCTCCCGGAACGATCTGGACGGACCCCCCGTGGGATTGCCGGATCCAGATCGAGGTTTCGGGATTGACGGAGAAATGCCGGCCGAGCCGCAGCTCGAGCTCGGGGCCGATCAGGATCCACTTGGGGTAATCGGCCAGGTTGACGTAGCCGAGGTCGATGTAGAACGCGACCGGCCGAGTGTCCAACCGCGGCTGGGCCCGGGCGGGAAGTCCCGCCGCGAGCAGGATGCCGGCCGCCGCGATGAGGGTGCCTATCGTTCTTTTCATGTCCGTACGCTCCGTACCTCCATTATACCCCGGAGCGGGGGAGTCCGTTGCGCCGGGCCGGCGGCGGCCGCGGGAGGGAGACTCGGCCTTACGGCCGGGTCCCGACCACCGTGATGCTCAGGACGGACGCCCCGGACGCCCGGTAGGCGGCGAGGTCTTCGGCTCCGATGTGACCGAGCAGGGCCTCGTCGGGCAGGTCGAGCTTTTTCGAGGCCTTGACCTCGACCCCCGCGAACCCCGCCTTGCGGATGAGGCCGAGGTATTCTCCGGCCTGGAGAGCGCCGGCGACACAGCCGACGTAGAGCTCGGCGGCCTGCCGGAGCTTGGCCGGCAGCTGGCCCTCGAGGACGATATCGGAGACGCAGAACCGCCCGCCCGGCTTGAGGACGCGGAAGATCTCGGTGAAGGCCTTGGCCTTGTCGGGGACGAGGTTGAGGACGCAGTTGCTGACGACGACGTCGGCCGAGGCGTCGTCGACGGGTAGCGTCTCGATGTCGCCCAGGCGGAACTCGACGTTGGCGAAGCCTCGGCGTGCGGCGTTCGCCCGGGCCTTGTCGATCATTTCGGGGGTCATGTCGATGCCGATGACCCGGCCCGTTTCGCCGACGCCGGAACGGGCGATGAAGACATCGTTGCCGGCGCCCGAGCCGAGGTCGACGACCGTCTGTCCGGGGGCAAGTCCGGCGTGTTGGGTCGGCAGGCCGCAGCCGAGGCCGAGGTCGGCCTCCTCGACGTGGCCGTCGAGCTTTTCGTAGGCGTCCTTGAGCCCGGCGACGTCCTCGGCGTAATAGGTCGCGGCCGAAGCATCGGGGGATGGAGCGCAGCAGGGGCTGGGCGACGGGGACGAACAACAGCAGCAGGAGGACGGCGCCGCCTTCGCGGGCGCCTGGCCCGGGGCGGGCGCGTCCCTGGCGATCTGTCCGTATTTTTCGCGGACGAGCTCCTTGAGGCGGTCGCTCTCCCGGTCTTTCTTCTTGAATAGGCTCATGAGGGGTCCTTTCGTTTGTGGGGTGGTTTTCCGGCCCGGGTCGCCGGGCGGCCGCATCCTTCCCGGCAAAGGCGGGCGAAGAGCCCGGCCAGCGCCGAGGCCGCTTCCGCGACGGCCCGGGCGTCGAGGCAGTAGCAGGTCCGCGGCCCGTCGATCTCCCCCCGGATGAGGCCCGCGGCCCGGAGCTCTTTGAGGTGCTGGGAAACGGTCGATTGGGCCAGGGGCAGGAGGTCGACGAGGCCGCCGCACACGCAGCCTCGACGGGCGGCCAGGATCTCGAGGATGCGGATGCGGACCGGATGGGCCAGGGCCTTGGCCAGCCCGGCGGCCCGGACGAGGGCGGGATCGAACGCCGAGGTCTTCGCTTGGGCCATGGCCGCTCCTTTCGGAATATCGTATATCGTAAATATACGATAAATGAGCTCACATGTCAAGCGAACTGGCGCCGGCGGCGGGCGGCCTGTCCTATTTGTGGTAGAGGACCTTGCCGCCGACGATCGTGTAGAGGACCTCGGTCCCGGGGATGTCGTCCTCCGGGCAGGTCAGGATGTCCCGGGACAGGACGGTGATGTCGGCCAGCTTGCCCGGCGTGAGCGAGCCCTTGAGGTCCTCCTCGAACCCGGCGTAAGCGCCGTTGATCGTGTAGGAGCGAAGGGCCTCCTCGCGGGTCATCCTCTGGTCGGGGAAGAAGGCCGTTCCGTCCTTGAGCTTGCGGGTCACCGCGGCGAAGAAGCACGACAGGGGATCGATGGGCTCGACCGGGACGTCCGTGCCGTTGGGGATCGTCGAGCCGGCGTCCATGAGCTTGCGCCAGACGTAGGCCCCCTCCGCCGCCCTCTTCTCGCCGAGGCGCTTGAGGACCCAGGGCGCGTCGGACGTGCAATGGATGGCCTGCATGGCCGGGATGACGCCGAGGGCGTGGAAGCGCGGGACGTCGCCGGGAGAGAGGTGCTGGGCGTGCTCGATCCGCCAGCGGAGGTCGGTCTTGTCGGGATGGGCCTTGAAGGCCTCTTCGTAGATGTCGAGCGTCTCACGGTTGCCGCGGTCGCCGATGGCGTGGGTCGAAAGCTGGAAGCCGTTCTCGACGGCGAACGTGGCCGTGGCCTTCATCTCCTCGAGCGATTCCGTGTTGAGGCCGGCCGGGTTGGCGGCGCCGGCGGCGAGGTCGGCGTAGGGCTCCAGCAGCCAGGCCCCGTGGGCGCCGAGCGCGCCGTCGATGAGCCGCTTGATCGTCCGGACGGTCAGGTGGTTCGAGGCCGCGCCGATCATCCGGTAGGCGGCGCCCCGTTCGGCGAGGGCCCGGCTGTCGGCGCCGAGCATGACGTAGAGGCGGACGGGCAGGGCGCCCTCTTCGGCCATCTGCTTGTAGAGTTCGACGGTGGAGAAGCCGACGCCGGCGTCGTGGAAGGTCGTGACGCCGTGGACGAGGCACTCGCGGGCGGCCAGCTCGACGAGCTTGCGCGTCCGGGCCCGGGCCTCCTCGGGCGTGAAATGACCGGCCTGGTAGCGAACGAGGCTTTGGGCCGTTTCGATGAAGGCCCCGATGGGCACGCCCTTGGCGTCACGGACGATCTCCCCGCCGTCGGGATCGGTCGTCGTCCGGGTGATCTTCGACAGCTCCATGGCCTTGGCGTTGGCCAGCGACGAGTGGCCGCTGGCGTGGGTGAGGAGGACCGGGTTCGCGGGCGAGGCCTGGCTCAGCGCGCCGTGGACGGGCAGTCCGTCGATGTTGGGCTCCGGCGCCCGGTCCCATTTCTCCTGGTGCCAGCCCCGGCCGAGGATCCAGTCGCCGGGCTTGGCTTCCGCGACGGCCGCCGCGACCATGGCCACGATGTCGTCCCAGGAGCGGGCCTTGGTCAGGTCGAGGACCGTCTTGGACTGCCCGAGGCTGGTGAAGTGGCCGTGGCTCTCGATGATCCCCGGGATGGTCAGGGCGCCGCCGAGGTCGACGATCTCGGTGCTGTCGCCGACGAAACGGTTGAAGCCCTTCGGCTCGGAGCCGAGGGCGGCAATGCGGTCGCCCCGGACGGCGATCCACGCGGCCGCGGGGACGCGGTCGTCGACGGTGACGATATTGCCGTTCATGAGCACGAGGTCGGCGGGCTCCTCCGTCTGCCGCTGGCGGCGGTTGACGACGAAAAAGACGATGAAAAGGGAAATGAAAATGACGACGAATCCCAGGCGGCGGTTTCTCGGGGCCATGGCGCTGCTCCCTTCGGGACGGACGTTCTCGAAAAGCCAAGGATAGGGCCCTCGCCCCTTCCTGTCAATTCCCAGTTATTAGGGCCAATAACGAATTTGGGATTGATTCGGAACGGGGCCCCCTATTAAGATAGCGGCATGTCGCACCACGAACCCCCCCTCCCCGGCTCGCCCCTGGTCCGCTGTCTCGGCACGGGCAGCATCGTCAGCATCGTCGTCGGCACCATGATCGGCTCGGGCATCTTCATCGTCCCGGCCACGGTGGCGGGCGAGGTCCGTTCGCCGCTCATCATGCTGGCCGTCTGGATCGCCGGCGGCATCGCCTGCATGTTCGGTGTCCTGGCCCTGGCCGAGCTGGCCGCGGCCTTTTCCGAAACAGGCGGCATCTACGTCTACCTGCGCGAGATCTACGGCCCCATGTTCGGGTTCCTGTTCGGCTGGACGATCTTCCTGGTCGTCGATTCCGGGACGATCGCGACGCTATCCGTCGCTTTCGCCTCGAAATACCTGCCACATTTCATCCCGATAGGCCCCGTGGCCCAGAAGGCGATCGCCGTCGCGTTCATCGTTTTTCTGCTGGCCATCAATTATTTCGGCGTCAAGCGGGGCGCGTTCCTCCAAAACATCCTGACGACGCTCAAGTTCGCGGCCCTGTTGGGGATCATCGCCGTCGTGTTCCTGTCCGGCAAGGGCGACTGGGGGAATCTGACCTCGCCGTCGTCTTCCGGTCTCGGCAGCGACTTCATCAAGCATTTCGGGCTGGCCCTGGTGGCCGTGCTTTGGGCTTACAAGGGATTCGAAGTGTCGACCTTCAACGCCGGGGAGACGAAGAACCCGGCACGCTCCCTGCCCATAGGCCTCATCGCCGGCTGCGGCATCGTCACCGTCCTTTACATCCTGGCCAACGTCGCCTACCTCTACGTCGTGCCGGCGGCCGAGATGGCCAAGGCCGACCGGATCGCGGCCGTGGCCATGAACGTCGCGGTCGGGCCGGTCGGTGCCTCCATCGTCTCATTCATCATCCTGTTCTCCATTTTGGGCGCGGCCAACGGCCACGTCCTGACCGGGCCGCGCGTCTACTACGCCATGGCCAAGGACGGCCTCTTTTTCAAAAAGATGGCCGCGGTCCACCCGAAGTACCATACGCCCCACGTCTCCCTCCTGGTCGTCGGGGCTTGGAGCATCGTCCTGAGCCTGAGCGGGACGTTCGAACAGCTGCTGACCTACGCCGTCTTCGGCAACTGGATCTTCCTGGGACTGGCCGTCTTCGGCGTCTTCATCCTGCGGAAGAAGAGGCCGGACCTGCCGCGCCCCTACAAGACCTTGGGCTACCCGGTGACGCCCGTCCTCTTCATCCTGGCGGCCCTGTTCGTCATCGTCAACTCCCTGGTCGGATCGTTCCGCAACTCGTTCGCCGGACTGGTCATCATCTCCCTGGGCATCCCGGCCTATCTGTACTGGAATAAAAAAAGGGGCGGCCGCGCGGCCGCCCCTCAGGCGTGATCGGGGATACGGGACTTACTTCTTCTTGCGGATGTAGATGTCGCCGGTGAAGGTGTTGAACGAGATCTCCGAGCCGCCGCCGTTGACCTGGCCCAGGAGGGACTTGTCAAAGGTGATGTGGAACTTGCCCTGCTCGGTCTTCTCGGCGGCCTCGGCCCGGGTCGCCTTGCGGCCCACGTTCATGTCGAAATCGGTGTAGATCTCGCCCTGCTCGGTCTTCATCTTCAGGCTGGCCTTGACGTCGGCCGGCAGCGTGACGTCGATGTCGCCGTGCATGGTGCTGAACGACAGGGGTTTGTCGGCGGAGACCCGGGTCAGCACGGCTTCGATGTCGCCGTTGACCGTGTGGACGAGGGTGTTGCCGGAGACGTTCTTGAGCGTCACCGGGCCGTTGAT
>JBFYNT010000221.1:0-4772 GCA_041304225.1 Candidatus Aminicenantota bacterium | reverse complement strand
CCGACGTCGGCCGGATGACGGAGTTCCTCTTCAGTATCGAGCCCTACAAGGCCCTGAAGGACCGCTTCAATATCCGGGCCGTCTTCCGGCCGTCCCCCGAGAAGGGCATGGACGAGCCGCGCCAGCGGGCCTACCGGAAGACCGTCCTCAACGCCTCGTTCAATGCCTTCGACCTCGACCGCTACATGCTCATCGAAGAAGACCATCGGATGCACGAGATCGCCGGCCAGGTCCCCTACGACGCCCTCATCGTGCTCGTCGACAGCAAAAGGTACGGGGGCGGGTCCATCGCCTTCGACTACTGCGTGACCACCGTCGATCACGCCCGCAGCCTCGAGGTCTTCGTCCACGAGCTCGGCCACTCGTTCGGCGGGCTGGCCGACGAGTACTACCAGTCCGAGGTCTCCTACAACGAGTTCTACCCCAAGGGCATCGAGCCGCTCGAGCCCAACATCACCGCCCTGCTCGACCCGGCCCACGTCAAGTGGCAGGACCTGCTCTCGCCCGGGATCGGCGTCCCGACCGAATACGGGAAGGACCGGACCGAGGCGCTCCAGGCCGAGTTGCGGGAGGCGCGAGCCGCCCGGGCCAAGGCCGTCGAGGCGGCCAAGAAGCGCGGCGCGAAGGCGGCGGAGCTGAAGAAGATCGAGGACCAGGCCGGGGCCGCCGAGGCGGCGCTCCGGGCCAGGATCGAGGCCGTCCGTCAGGAGTTCGCCTCGCTCGTCGACCGGGTCGGCGTCTTCGAGGGGGCCGGTTACGCCGCCAAGGGGCTCTACCGGTCGCAGATCTTCTGCATCATGATCGGCAATCCCAAGAACGAGTTCTGCGCGGTCTGCCAGCGGGCCATCGCCCGGATGATCGACTTCTTCAGTAAATAGCGGCCTTCCTCAGTCGAGGCTGTCGCCGAAATAGGCCCGGTGGGCGGGGCAGCGGCACTTCTTGTCCCATGGCTGGGGACAGCGCCGGACGATCTCCAGCCGGGCCCGGCCATCCGCTTCCGACAACGGGCCCTTCTCGAGGACGGTCGTTTCGCCGAGGAACCGGTCGTGGACGATCTCGACCGTATAGACGAGGCAATCCGGGCAGAAAAAAAAGGTCTCGGTGTATTCGTCACCGGCGATCCCGCCGGAGATGGAAACAGCCGGTCCGTCAGCGGCTGGCGGCCCCAGCTCCCGGCGGCAGGCAACGCATCTCATGGCCCCTCCCGCGCCGGCCTCCGGCTGCCGCCGCCGGCGAGAAGGATCACTTCTGCGGGCCGGTCATGTTCTTGAAGTCGATGACCGGGATGACCTTGTCCGGCATGATGCCCCACTGGATGTTGGGGGCCAGCTTCTGGACGAACTCCCACTGGATGATGGTCGGGTTCTTGGTCAGCGCGGCCTGCCGGATCTCGATGCTCTTGGCGTCGCCCTCGGCCTCGACGATCTTCTGTTCCTTGCGGATCTTCTCCTGCTCGAGCTTGTTCTTCTCGGTCGTGATGTTCTCCAGGGCGATCTGCTTCTCCTCGAGCGTCTTGGCGTACTCGGGCGTGAAGGTGATGTTGCGGATGACGATCTCGTCGAGGATGAGGCCGTTGGCCTCGAACTTGGGAGCGATCTCGTCGAACAGGGCCTGCTGGGCCTCGTAGCTTTTCTTGGTGTAGAGTTCATAGGCGGCGAACCGCGTCGGGACGCGCCGGCCCGAGCCGCGGATTTCGGTCTTGACGACCTTCTCGACGTACTCGCGCTCGGAGCCCAGGTTCTGCAGGATCCAGGCGGCCTTGCCGGGCGCGATCATGAACCGGGCAGTGAGGCCGACCCTGATCTGCTGGCCGTCCGAGGTCAGGGCGGAGACGATGATGTCGGGATAGTCCGCCTCGCTCGACTGCGGCGAGTCGGAGGCCTCGTAGTTCTTCTTGAGGGTGGGGAAGATGACGACCTTGTCGATGAACGGGACGATGACGTGGAGGCCCGGTTTGAACTCCTGCCGGACGGCGCCCAGCCGCTTGACGACGCCGACCGTGCCCGCCTGGACCGTGACCAGCGCCTGGGCGACGAGGGCGGCGGCGACGACGAGCAGGAGGGCCGTCACGGCCAGGCCTTTCTTGGCGCGCAGCCAGGCGTTGAAGCCGCCGCTGCCGAGCTTGTCCCGCTGGGCGATCAGGGCGCCCATGATGAAGATGCCGAACACGAAAGCGATGATGTAACCGGCCATGGTGGTCCTCCTGAGGGGGGTTGGGTTCCGGCCGATTATAACCCGGAAGGGCGGCGGAGGGAAGCGCGGCTATTCGGCCGATTCGATGACGCCGCCGCCGACGACCGTGTCGCCGTCGTAGAGGACGGCCGACTGGCCGGGCGCGACGGAGGAGACGGGCTCGGCGAAGTCGACGCGGGCCCTGCCCGCGGGAAGCGGCGAGACTGAAGCCGCGACGGGCCGTCCAGCCGAACGGACCTTGACCCGGACCGCGGCCGGGGCGGCCAGCGCCTCGAACGGACCCCAAACGCAGTCGCGGACGGTGGCCGCGCGGCGGAAGGTCTCGCTCTCCGGGCCGACCACCAGCCGGTTCGCCACGGCGTCGATGGCCAGGACGTAGAGGGGGACGGGGGAGGAGAGGCCCAGCCCCTTGCGTTGGCCGACGGTGTAGCCGCGAACCCCGCGGTGGCGGCCGAGGACGCGACCGTCGCGATCGACGATGTCGCCTTCGACCGCCGGGCCGCCGAAGAGTTCGGCGATGTCGCCGTCGTAGAAATCCTGGCTCTCCCGGCGGTCGTGGACCGGCAGGCCGGAGTCACGGGCCAGCTCGCGGACCCGGTCCTTCGAGAGACCGCCGAGGGGGAAAAGGACGGAGGCCAGCTGGGCCTGGGTCAGGCGGTAGAGGAAATAGGATTGGTCCTTGCGGGCGTCGGCGGCCCTCTTGAGGAGCAGGCGTCCGGACGCGGCGTCGGGCTCGACGCGGGCGTAGTGGCCTGTGGCGAAACGGTCGAACGCCAGGCCCGCCGCCCGGGCCGCCTCCGGCAGGACGCCGAACTTGACCAGCGGATTGCAGCGGACACAGGGGTTCGGGGTCGTGCCCGAGGCGTACGCCTCGCGGACATAGCGGAGAACGATCTCCTCGTAGGCTTCCGAACAGTCGAGGACGCGGAAGGGGATGCCCAGCCGGGCGCAAACGCCCTCGGCGGCCCGGCGGTCCCCGGCCTCGTCGCGGCCGAAGCAGGCGCCGCGGGCGGCCGCCCCGGGCGGGGCTTCGGGTCCGAGCCAGGTGCGCATCTGGACGCCGGTGACGTCGTGGCCGGCCCGGAGGAGTAGGAGCGCGGCGACGGAGGAGTCGACCCCGCCGCTCAGGCCGACGGCGATCTTCATCTGTTCTTCTTTGCGGAAGGGGATTCGTCCGTGACGGCCCGGTTGAGGCTCCCCGTGCGGAAGCCTTCGAGATCGAGGGCGATCCAGAGATAACCGAGGGAGCGGAGCCGCCGGGCGATCTTGCGGGCCGTGTCCGGCTTCATCAGGCGGGCGAAGTCGGCCGCCGGCACCTCGATGCGGGCCAGGCGGTCGTGATGGCGGAGCCGGACGACGGGGAAGCCCTGGCCCCGGAGGTATTTCTCTCCGGCCCGGACCCGGTCGAGGGTTTCGGCCGTGATGGGTGTTCCGTAGGGTATACGGCTGGCCAGGCAAGGATTGGCCGGCTTGTCCCATGAGGGGAGGCCGAGCTGGCGCGACAGGGCCCGGACGTCTTTCTTGGAGAAGCCGGCCAGGAGCAGGGGGCTGACGACGCCGCGCTCCTCGGTGGCCCGCCGGCCGGGCCGGTAGTCGGAGAGGTCGTCGGTATTGGTGGCGTCGTAGACGGCGTCGATCCCGCGGCGCTTGGCCAGGCCGAGGATCCTGTCGAAAAGCTCACCCTTGCAGTGATAGCAGCGGTCGGCCGGATTGGCCGCGAAGGCCTCGCAAGCCAGCTCGTCGGTCTCGAGGAGGATGTGCTCGACGCCGAGCGCCCGGGCGACGCGGCGGGCGGTCGCGAGCTCCTCGGCCGTGTAGGTCTGCGACACGCCGGTCACGGCCAGGACGTTCTCCCGCCCGAGGACGTCCCGGCAGACCCGCAGGAGCAGGGTGGAGTCGACCCCGCCGGAGAAGGCGACGAGCGCCTTCGGACGGTCCCTGACGACGGATTCGAGCCGGGCGGTCTTCGACGGGGGTCTTGCCATTTAAGACTGCTTGAGCGCCCAGTCCTTGAGCTGCTCGTACTCGACCTCGCCGCAGAGGGCGTCCTTGGTCCCGGGACTGAGGAAGGACGGGACGCGGAGTTGGCCGCCGCACTTGGCCTTGAGGACGTCCTGGTAACTGCGCATGAGGTCCTGGTTGGCCTCGTCGTGCCAAACTTCGCGTTTCTCGAAGCGGACGGCGGTTTCGGCCTCCAGCTTCTCGACCAGGGGCATCATCCGGTGGCAATGGGGGCATTCCCTTCCGTGGAACATCAGCAGTTCGGCCATCAGGTCCTCCTGACGAAGAGGCCGCACCAGCACTCCCCGTCCTTTTTTCCTTTATATGTTTCGTGGATGGTGAAATTGCAGGGGCAGACGATCCGGAGGTCCTCGTCCCAGTTCTTGGTCCGGACCCGGCAGGGGCAGAACTTGAGGCCGTATTTTTCCTCGTTCTCGGAAATGCCCTTGAGGAGCAGGTCGATCCCCCGCGGGCCCCGCGCCCTTGTAGCCTTCGGCCTGCTGGCGCTTCTCGCGGCCGCTCCCGGCTTCGGGCAGGAGGCCAAGAAACCCGGCCTGTTCGGTCCCTGGGTGGCCACG
>JBFYNT010000220.1:0-4229 GCA_041304225.1 Candidatus Aminicenantota bacterium | reverse complement strand
GAAGGACGAGAAGGACCGCAAGGACTTCCGGGCCCCGGCCGGGATGATCGTCTGGTCCAAGGACTCCGGGAAGATCGCCCTGGTCCGCAGCGACGAGCGCAAGGTCGCCGACCTCTGGGTCATCAACTCCCTGGCCGATCCCCGGCCGACCCTCGAAAGCTACCGCTACGAGATGCCCGGCGAGGAGAACCAGCCCCAGCCCGAGATCCTGGTCTTCGACCTGGCCACCAAGGCCAAGGTCAAGATCAAGGCGGACAAGTTCAGGGACCCGACCTTCGACATCTTCACGGCCCCCCGCAAGGCCCTGGACCGCGAGCGCGAATTCCCGCCCCCCGCCCAGTGGCTCTCGGACACGTCCGATAAGCTCTATTTCGGCCGCCAGTCGCGCGATCTCCACGGCCTCGAGGCCTGCGTCGCCGACACGGCCACGGGCGAGGTCAAGGTCCTCATCGAGGAGCGCCTCAACACCTACGTCGAGGCCCAGGACCTGTGGCTCCTCGGCGGCGGCAAAGAGATGATCTGGTGGTCCGAGCGCGACGGCTGGGGCCACTACTACCTCTACGACGGCGACGGCAAGCTCAAGGCCCAGCTGACCTCGGGCGAGTTCGTCGGCCAGGGCGTCGTGCAGGTCGACGAGAAGGCCCGTGCCCTCTACTTCCTTGCCTGCGGCCGGGAGCCCGGCGAGGACCCCTACTACACCCACCTCTACCGGGTCGGCCTCGACGGCTCGGGCCTGCGACAGATCGACAAGGGCGACGCCTCTCACGCGGCGTCCATGAACGATCCGGCCCGCTTCTTCGTCGACAACTTCTCCCGGGTCGACGCGGCCCCGAAGTCGGAGCTCCGCGACGCGGCCGGGAACCTCCTTCTCGAGCTCGAGGCCACCGACGTCACGTCGCTCCTCGCGGCCGGTTTCAAGTACCCCGAGCCGTTCAAGGTCAAGGCCGACGACGGCGTCACCGACCTCTACGGCGTCATGTACAAGCCCTTCGATTTCGATCCGAACGCCAAGTACCCCATCATCGCCTACGTCTACCCGGGGCCCCAGACCGAGAGCGTCTCCAAGACGTTCGTGCCCCGCAACGCCAACGTCGCCCTGGCCCAGCTCGGCTTCGTGGTCATCGAGGTCGGCAACCGCGGCGGCCACCCGTCCCGGTCGAAGTGGTACCACAACTACGGCTACGGCAACCTGCGCGACTACGGGCTGGCCGACAAGAAGCGGGCCATCGAGCAGCTGGCCACCCTCCACCCCTTCGTCGACATCGACCGGGTCGGTATCTACGGCCACTCCGGCGGCGGTTTCATGTCCACGGCGGCCATGCTCGTCTACCCCGACTTCTTCAAGGCCGCCGTGTCCTCCTCCGGCAACCACGAGAACAACGTCTACAACCGCTGGTGGAGCGAGAAGCACCACGGGGTCAAGGAGGTCACGGACAAGGACGGCAACGTCAAGTTCGAGTACGCCATCGAGAAGAACTCCGAGATCGCCAAGAACCTCAAGGGCCATCTCCTCATCACGACCGGGGACATCGACAACAACGTCCACCCGGCCAACACCCTGCGCCTGGCCGCGGCCCTGATCAAGGCCGGCAAGCGCTTCGACTTCTTCGTCTTCCCCGGCCAGCGCCACGGCTACGGCGACATGGGCGACTACTGGTTCTGGTTCCGGGCCGACTACTTCTGCCGCTGGCTGCTGGGCGATTTCTCCCAGACGGTCGACCTGATCGAGATCCAGCGCGAGAAAGAGCAGAAAGGCAAATAGCCTCATCAGTCCGATTCGTGCGTCGAGGGGCCCCCGCGGGCCCCTTTTTTTTCGCGCGGATTTGTTATAGAAATAGCGGCGAAAGGCGGTGAGGGTCCATGAACGACAACGCCCCGCGCCGGTCGTACGGCCTGATCGCCCTGGTCATGCTGACCTTCTTCGTCATCTCGCTCTTGACCAATATCGTCGGACCCCTCGTCCCCGACATCATCAAGAGCTTCCGGCTCAACCTGACCCTCGTCGCCCTGCTCCCCTTCGCGTTCTTCATCGCCTACGGCGTGATGTCCATTCCCTCGGGCCTGCTCGTCGAGCGCTACCGGGAGAAGCCGGTCATGGTCGGCGCCTTCGTCCTGGCCTTGGCCGGGGCCCTGCTCTTCGTCGCGCTCCCCCGCTACCCCACGGCCATCGTCTCGCTTTTTCTCATCGGGACCGGCATGGCCGCCCTGCAGGTGGCCATCAATCCCCTGCTCCGGGTCGCCGGCGGCGAGGAGCATTACGCCTTCAACTCCGTCCTGGCCCAGCTCGTCTTCGGCGGGGCCTCGACGCTCAGCCCGTTCGTCTACACCTATTTCGTAAAGAACATCGGCCACCCCTCCGGTCAGGGCAAGCCGCTCATCGGGCTGGCGGCCAGGCTCGTCCCGCCGGACCTGCCCTGGGTCGCCGTCTACTGGGTCCTGGCCGCCTTGGTCGCGGCCATGATCGCCGTCCTGGCCGTCGTCCGCTTCCCGGCCTTCGAGAGGACGGAGGAAGACCGGGCCGGGACCTGGGCCGCCCACAAGGCCCTCCTCAAGAACCCGGCCGTCCCGCTCTTCTTCCTCGGCATCTTCGCTTACGTTGGGACGGAGCAGGGGGTGGTCAACTGGATGTCCCAGTTCTTCGCCACCTACCACGGCGCGGATCCGCAGACGGTCGGCGCGGCCAAGGTGGCCCAATTCTGGGGCCTGATGACGATCGGCGGAATCCACGGGCTCTTCCTGCTCAAGATCACCGACAGCCGCCGGATCCTGGTCAGCTTCTCCGGCACGGCCATCCTGGCCCTGACGCTCGGGCTCTTCGGGCCTCGGCCGGTGGCCCTCATCGCCCTCCCCCTCGTGGGCTTCTCCGCGGCGGTCATGTGGCCGATCATCTTCTCGCTGGCCCTGAACTCGGTCCCGAGCCACCACGGTTCCTTCTCCGGCATCCTGTGCACGGGCATCGTCGGGGGCGCGCTCGTGCCGCTCCTCATCGGACGCCTGGGCGACGCCTTCGGGCTCCGGCAGGGCCTGCTCGTCCTCTATCTCACGCTCGGCTATATCCTGTCGATCGGGCTGTGGGCGCGGCCCCTCGTCGCCAACAAGACGGTCGCCTTGAGAAAGAAAAAGGAGGCGGCGTGAGCGCGCCACTCGTCGTCGGCGTCGATCTCGGGGGGACGAACGTCCGGGCCGGCCTCGTCGACGGCGGCCGCCTGCGCGAGGTCCGGGCCGCGCCGGTCCGGAGCCGAGGCTCGATGGAGGACGTCCTCGAGGACCTGTTCGGAGTCCTCGACGCGGTCATGAGGCCCGAGGTGGCCGGGATCGGCGCCGGCGTCCCCTCGGTCATCGACCTCGCCACGGGCACGGTCTTCGACGTCCAGAACATCCCGTCCTGGAAAGAGGTCCCGCTCCGGGACCGCCTCGAACGGCGGTACGGGCGGCCCGTCACGGTCAACAACGACGCCAACGCCTTCGCCGCCGGCGAGAAGCACTTCGGCAAAGCCCGGCCGTACGACCACGCCGTGGGCCTCATCGTCGGCACGGGCCTCGGGGCCGGGATCATCGCCAACGGGCGGCTCTATTCGGGGGCGAGCTGCGGGGCCGGCGAGTTCGGCATGCTCCCCTACCTCGACCGCGACTTCGAGGCCTACGCCAGCGGGCAGTTCTTCGAGCGCGCCCACGGCGCGAGCGGCCGCGAGCTGGCGGCGCGGGCGGAGGCCGGCGACGCGGCAGCGCTCGCCGCTTTCGCCGAGTTCGGCCGCCACCTGGGCGAGGCCCTCAAGGTCATCTGCTACGCCGTCGATCCCGAGATCGTCGTCCTCGGCGGCTCGGTCAGCAGGTCCTTCGGGTTCTTCCGGGCCGCCCTCTGGGAGGCCTTCGGGACCTACGCCTATTCGCTCGCCCGGGAGCGGCTGAAGATCGAGGTCTCGGAGACCGAGGGGATCGCCATCCTCGGGGCCGCCGCGCTCTACTTCGACGCCAGGCGCGGCTAGCCCCCGCGGGCCTCATTTCATCCCGCGGGGAACGGAATATCCCTTGACAGGGTTTTTCCCTGTGGTCTTTAATACGTGGCTGGGATGATCCGACAAGGAGAGACCGTTATGGCGAAGACACCGTCGATCCCCCGCGGGCCCCGCGCCCTTGTAGCCTTCGGCCTGCTGGCGCTTCTCGCGGCCGCTCCCGGCTTCGGGCAGGAGGCCAAGAAACCCGGCCTGTTCGGTCCCTGGGTGGCCACG
>JBFYNT010000219.1:0-7063 GCA_041304225.1 Candidatus Aminicenantota bacterium | reverse complement strand
CGGATCGAAGGCCACCGCGGCCGTCCCGAAGGCGCCGACCGTCCTCATGAACTCCCTCCGGCTCCAGGTTCCGCTTTTCTTCATGGGAACTCCTCTCGCGTGACGGATGTGCGGCGCGCGGCGCCTTCCGGATTGTAGAACAGCGGGGGAAGGAAGGTCAAGGACCGGCGCGGCGCCGGGATTCGCGGGATCGCGCCTTGCCGCTCCTGGGGGCATCCGTTATAATCGGATCAGGATGCGAAACGGGGACAAGAGGGGCTGTCGCGGTCTCCTCCTCATCGTGGCGCTGGCGATCTTCGGGACGGCCTGCGCCTCAAGCTCGGGGCGGCCGAGGACGCGGCCGGAGCCGGCCACCGCGTCCGAGCGCGTCGGGCCTTGGAACATTACCATCGCCGTCTACGATCCGGCCCTCTACGGACCCGAGCGCGCCCTCGCGGACCTGATCGGGGAACACCGCCTCGCCATGGAAGACGGAAAACTCAAAGGGGCCCGGCTCTTGGCCATAAAGGCCCAACGGCGCCTCGAGCTCTGGGTCGGCCGCCGGATGCTCAAGGCCTACAGGGTCCAGTTGGGCATCGTGCCGCGCGGCGCCAAGAGGCGGCAGGGAGACCGGATGACCCCGGAGGGGGATTACGTCATCTGCGCCCATTCGGGAAGCGCCTACTATCTCGCCCTCTGGATCTCCTATCCGAACCTGGAGGACGCGCGGCGAGGGCTGGGGGAAGGACTGATCACTCCCCGTGAATTCGGCGAGGTGGCGAAAGCCTTCGAGGAGCGCCGCTGCCCGCCCCAGCGTACGAGCCTCGGGGGTGACCTGCTGATCCACGGCCAACCGCCGGAGCACGCGGCGGAACTCGCCGCGGCTCAGAGGGCGGATCCCGGCCCGCTGCGGAGAGGGCTCCGGGCCGGAGACACGGATCCCGCGATCATCGGGGAGTTCCAGGACTGGACGGAGGGATGCATCGCCCTTTTCAATCCGGATATTCGCGAGCTCTACGAGCTCGTCCCCGACGGAACGCCGATCAAGATCGTCGCGAACGGTCCGATCACTCCCCCGCGCCCGGCCTCGCGCCGGAAAGGCCGGAGGATTTCAGGCTAGCTCACGCAGAGGACTCTGACATCGGAAAGCCCGCGGGAACAGGGTCCGTCAATAAGCGGGCGCCGCCGGCCTATCGCTGTAAACGATCAGATCGTCGATCCGGAGGAACTCTCCCGGCCTGGGATTGAGGAGGGCGAGCTTGATCGTGTGCCGGCCCTTCCCGAGCGTATAGCCCCAGGCGACCTCGAGCCGGCGGACGAGTTCGTCGACCGGCATGGGGATGACGACCGGCCCGCGGTCGTCGAGCCGGAGCTCGACTTGGCAGACGTACGCATCCTCCCCCGGCCCGGACATCTTCGACGGCCCCCCGGTCAGGACGTAGCCCGTGCCCTCGAAGGCGATCTCGGCGGTCGTCTCGAGCCGCAGGCCCAGCCGCCGCCGCTCGACGGGATGGAGGCCCGCGAAGCTCACCTCGAGCGGGACCGCTTCGATCGGCCGGACCGGTAGGCGCACGGTCTCCCCTTCGACGCTCCCGCCGTTCCGGCGGACCATCTCGAGGGCCTGCTCCAGGCTCGTCGCATAGACTTTCTCGAGGGACATGGCGGTGTACGGAAAGGGCTTGCCTTCGATGGCCTTGACCGGGTCCCGCCAGACCGCCGGGATGGCCCCGTACCCGAGCAGGGTCCCCAGGATGCCCCCGGCGCTGGCCGGATTGCAGTCGGAGTCCTGGCCGCAGCGCGTCGCGATCTCGAGCGTCCGGCCGAACTCCCCATTCCCGTAGAGCAGCCCGATGACGATGTAGGCCCCATTGACCCGGGCGTCGATGTTCCCCGGATGGAAGACGAAGTCGGGGCAGCCGACGTCCTCGGCCCACTTCCGTTCCACTTCGAACCAGGCTTTCTTCCAGTCGCCAGGGTCGGCCCGGTGGCAGGCGACGACGTCGCGGATACATTTGGCGAAATTCGACTCCGGCGGCAGGACCTTCAGGGCCTCCTCGACGACGTATCCGACGTCGGCGCTGACGAAGGCCAGGCTGTACATGGCCGCCACGTACACGCCGCCGTACCAGCCGTCGCCGTAATTCATGATATGGCCGACCCGGTCGCAGACCTCCGCCCCGGCGTTGACCATCCCCGGGCTCATCAGCCCGGCGAAATCGGCCTCGATCTGGAAATCGATGTCGTCGGCGTGCGGCGAGTTCGTCCAATAGCCCGAATCGGGAGGCAGGAGGCCGTTGAGGACGTTGTAGCGGGCGGCTTGGTTGGCGTGCCAAAGCGGGTAGCCGGCGTGGGCGAAGGCCCGCGCGTGGCTGGCGGCCGGGGCGTCGATCCCCTCCCGGGCCATGACCTCGACGAAGGTCAGGTCCATGTAGACGTCGTCGTAGAGGCCGGGCGAGCGCTCGAACCTCTGGGCGACGAGCGCGTCGTTCCAGGCGATGGGCTGGTAGTCGGGGATCATCGCGCCGGGGAAGCGGAACTCCGTCGGACCGCCGAAGGTGCAGCCGATGACCTGGCCGGCCCAGCCGCCCTTGATCTTGTCCAGGAGCTCGGAGCGGGAGAGATCGGTCTTCGGCCCGGCGGCCTTTTCCGGCACCCGGCAGGCGGCCGCCGCGACCGCGGAGACCAGGATCAGGAGCGCCGCGCGCCGCTTGTTCATTTGGCCGTCCGCCCCATCTCCTCGACGATGTGCTTCGCGCCGGAGAATTTTTCGGTCACCCAGAGGACGTAGCGGATGTCGACGCTGATCGAGCGCTGCAGCTCGGGGATGACGTAGTAGTCGCCGATGACGCTCTCGTAGGTCATGTCGAAGATGATGCCGATCTGTTCGCCCTTGGCGTTGAGGGTCGGCGAGCCCGAGTTGCCGCCGGTGACGTTGGTCGTGTTCAGGAAGCAGGCCGGCACGTCGCCGAGCCGGGCGTCGGCGTAGGGCCCGAAGTCCTTGGCCTGCCACAGGTCCTTGATCTTGGCCGGCACGCGGAACGGGATCTCCCCCGTTTCCTTCTCCAGGACGCCCTGGACCGTCGTCTGGGGCAGGTAGGAGACGGCGTCGCGGGGCCGATAGCCCATGACCGGGCCGTAGGTGAAGCGGATGGTGCCGTTGGCGTCGGGCGCGTAGGCCCCCTTCTTCATCTCCAGGATGGCCGCCTCGTAGGCCATTTTCAGGTCGGCGCCTTCGCGGCTCAGACCCTTGCTCTCCTCGCGAACGACCTTGAGCTCCCGCTCCATCGCGGCCGCGAGCTTGAGGAAGGGATCGTCGACCGCGAGGAGCGCCGCCGGCTTGAGCCCGATGAGCTCGAGCCGTCGGGCCGGATCGCCCAGGGCTGTCTTGGCGTACATGGCGTCGATCCGGGCGGCCACGTCGGCCTCGCTCCCGGCGGCCAACCCCTTGAGGGACGCCGGCCACTCGGCCTCGTCGGGATGGGCGGCCTTGAGGCCTTTCAGCGTCCACTTGAGGAGCTCCCGGTCGGTGGCGAAGACATAGCCCCGCTCGGCCAGCTGGATGCCCTGCTTGAGCCGGGGCAGGCTGCGCTCCTGGTAGGCCTGTTCCCTGTCCTTGTCCGGCTTCTGGATCTCGGGGACGGCGCGGACGATGGTGTAGGCCTGGGACAGGACCGTCGAGCCGCCCAGGACGCCGTTGAGGAGCTCGGTCCTCGCCCCGAAGGCCTTCTGACGGGCCAGGAACGCCTCGAGGGCGGCGGGCGCCGCGCCGTATTTCCTGTTGCGGGCGGGATCGGCGGAGATCCAGTCGAGGAGCTCCTTCTCCTGGACGGCCTTCTTGGCCACGAGGCCGTACTTGACGAAGCCCTCGAGCTTGCCCTGCCGGTTCTTCAGGCCGTTGTAGAGGCCCTTGACCAGGCCGGCATAGCGGATCTCGACTTCTTTATCGCTCTTGCCGGCGGCCTCATAGAACGCGATGAGGTCCTGGGTGTCCTTGATCCGCTGGGCCATATTCTCCTGGTCGGCCTTGAGCTCGGCCAGGGCATAATTGCGGTAGGTCCGTCCGGGGTAGCCCATGACGAACGTGAAGTCGCCCTCCGCGAAGCCGTCGAGCGAGACCTTGAGCCAGACCTTGGGCTTATAGGGGACGTTCGACGGGCTGTAGTCAGCGGCCGCGCCGTCGGGGGCGACGTAGGCCCGGAGGAAAGAGAAGTCGCAGGTGTGGCGCGGCCACATCCAGTTGTCGGTCTCGCCGCCGTAGTTGCCGAGGTCCTGGGGAGGGGCGTAGACAAGGCGGACGTCGCGGATCTGCTTGAAGGTGTAGAGGTAGTAGGCGTTGCCGCTGTACATCGAGGCCAGCGTGCAGCGCAGGTCCGAACCGGCCTTCTCGCCCGCCGCGACCAGGTCCTTCGAGGCTTTGTCGAAGGCGTCGTAGCGCTGGCGCGGCGTCATCTTGGGCTTGAAGTAGGCGTCGACCTTGGCCGTGACGTCCTCGTAACCGAGCAGCACGCCGACCGTGTAACCCTGGGCCGGGATCTCCTCGCCGCGCGTCCGGGCCAGGAAGCCGTCGGTGATGTAGTCCCTGTCTTTGCTCGAGGCCCGCTGGATGGCGCCGTAGGCGACGTGGTGGTTGGTCAGGACGAGCCCTTCGGGGCTGACGAACTCGCCCGTCCCGCCGCCGAGGTTGACCACGGCGCTCATCAGGCCGGTGCCGTCCGTCTTGTAGAGACCGCCGGGGTCCATCTTGAGGCCCAGCGCCTTGAGGTCGAGGGTCTTCATCTGGTGCGGCATCCACATCCCGTCGTCGGCGCCGGCCGCCAGGGCCAGGACGGCGGCCAGGGCCGCGATCGCGAATAAGCGGATCGTTCTTTTCATGGGGCCTCCTCGGTCTTGGGGGGTATCAGTAAAGCTCGTAGAACCGGAATCTCCTGTTGAGCGCCTTGACCAGCTCCATGATCCAGAGCGGCAGGGTCGAGAAGACCATGATGGCCCCGAGGTCGACGAGGCTCAGGGCGGTCGTCTTGAAGATGGGCTGGAAGAAGGGCACGTAGATGATCGCCATCTGGAGCAGGAAGGAGAGGACCACCGCCCCGACGAGCTGGAGATTGGTGGAGAACTTCAGCTTGAAGATGGACTCCCGCATGCTCCGGCAGTTGAAGGCGTGAAAGAGCTGGCTGCAGGCCAGGGTGGCCAGGGCCACCGTCCGGGCCATGTCGAGGCTCTCCTTCTCGTAGAGGAGGACGAACAGGAAGCCGCCCAGGGAGCAGGCCGCGACCAGGACGCCCTGGAGGCCGATGATCCAGGCCCGGGCCCCGGTGACGACCGGCTCGTCGGTCTTGCGCGGCGGACGCTCCATGATGTTCGGATCGACGGGATCGACACCCAGGGCCAGGGCCGGCAGGCCGTCGGTCACCAGGTTGACCCAGAGGATCTGGATGGGCAGGAGCGGCACGGGGAGGCCCGCCAGGGCCGCGACGAACATGACCAGGATCTCGCCCAGGTTGCAGGACAGCAGGAAGTGGATGAACTTGCGGATGTTGTCGTAGATGCCGCGGCCCTCCTCGACGGCGGCCACGATCGAGGCGAAGTTGTCGTCGGTGATGACCATAGCCGAGACTTCCGTGGTCACGTCCGTCCCGGAGATGCCCATGGCCACGCCGATGTCGGCCTCCTTGACGGCCGGGGCGTCGTTGACGCCGTCGCCGGTCATGGCCGCGATATCGCCGCGGCGGCGCCAAGCGCGCACCGCTCGGAGCTTGTGCTCGGGCGAGACGCGGGCATAGACGGCCACGTCCTCCACGACAGCGTCGAGCTCGCCGTCGGTCAGGCGATCGACGTCCTCGCCGGTCAGGGCCCGGGACGCGGCGCCGTAGAAGCCGAGCTCCCGGGCGATGGCCACGGCCGTGTTCCTGTGGTCGCCCGTGATCATCACGGTCCGGATGCCCGACGTCCGGCACTTGGCCATGGCCTCGCGGACCTCGGGCCGGGGCGGATCGATCATGGCCACCAGGCCGGCGAAGGTCAGGTCCTTCTCGATGGCCTCGGCCGCGTAGGAATGGGGCTCTTGGTCGAGGTTCCGGTAGGCGACGGCCAGCACCCGGAGGGCCTGGTCCGAGTATCCGTCGTTGGCCTTCATGATCCGGGCGCGGTCGGCGTCCGCGAGCGGGCGCTCCTCGCCGTCCTCGAGGATGAAGGTACAGTCGTTGAGCAGGAGGTCGGGAGCGCCCTTCGTGAACACGGTCAAGTCCTGTTCGGCCCGGCGGACGATGCTCATCTTCTTCCGCTCGGAGTCGAAGGGGATCTCCTCGACCATCTCGTAGGCCTCCTCCTCGGCCGCCCTCCAGATGCCGGCCTTGGCGGCCGCGCTGAGGATGGCGATCTCGGTCGGGTCGCCGAAGACGGAGGTCTTCCCGTCCTCGACCTTGAGATGGGCGTTGTTGCAGAGGACCCCCAAGGTCAGCGCCCTGACGAGATCGGGGTGGGCGCGCGGATCGGCCGGCCCGGCGTCCGTCCGGAACTCGCCGGCCGGCTCGTAGCCCGTGCCGGTCACCTCGAAGGCGGCGCGCGAGGTCCAGACCGCCCGCACCGTCATCTCGTTCTTGGTCAGGGTGCCGGTCTTGTCGGAGCAGATGACCGTGGCGCAGCCGAGCGTCTCGACCGAGGGCAGCTTGCGGATAAGGACGTGGCGCCGGACCATGCGTTGGACGCCCAGGGCCAGGGCGATGGTCACGACGGCGGGCAGGCCCTCGGGGATGGCGGCCACGGCCAGGCTGACCGAGGTCAGGAACATGTCGAGGAGCTTGCCGCCCCGCAGGATCTCCAGGCCGAAGACGACGGCGACGAGGAAGAAGCAGAGGTAGACGAGGATCCTGCTGAACTCCTCGAGCTTGCGCTGCAGGGGCGTCGTCTCCTTCTTGATGCCTTGGATGAGCCCGGCGATGCGGCCGAGCTCGGTCTGCATGCCGGTCTCGACGACCAGGGCCCGGGCCTTGCCCGAGACGACGGAGGTGCCCAAGTACAGGATGTTGGCCCGCTCGGCCAGGGGGATATCCTTCTCCTCCAGAGCGATGTCGGTCTTGGCGACGGG